>JAGLKG010000458.1 GCA_023141835.1 Maribacter sp.
GCCCATTTTGTAATACCATGATGACTGACGGTGTTAAGGATACGGAAAAAGAAACGACTATTTCAGTGATGGACATTGCTGAGCTAATAGCCAAGGCAGATAATTTATAAATTTACATTAAAGTAATATCCATCTAAATCAGGTGGATTTCAAATACATTTAAAATGCTAGTAGATTTCAACATATTACCCGATGCATCAAGAGTTTGGATTTATCAGGCCAATCGTAGTTTCAATATCGAGGAAAGAACCGAGATAGAACATGGGCTAGATGCCTTTATAGAGGAGTGGACTGCTCATGGAAGTGATTTAAAAGCGGGTTATGAAATTAAGTACAATCGCTTTATTGTATTGGCATTGGATCAAACATTGACCTCGGCATCAGGCTGTTCTATTGACGCATCAGTACATTTCATCCAACATTTAGAGAAAAAGTATAATATAGAATTGCTTGATAAAATGAATGTATCTTACAAGCAGGGAGAATATGTCGCCTATAAAACATTAACGGATTTTAAAAAAATGGCCAAGCAAAAAGCAGTTTCAAAAAATACGATTGTGTTCAATAATCTGGTGACCAATAAAGGGGAATATCACGAACATTGGGAAATTCCAGCCTCGGAGAGTTGGCATGGCCGTTTTATGTAAAAAGATAGTTTGGTATTGTATTTGGTAAACCTTTATTCGATATTTGCGGGATTCAATGAAGTGCAATATTTTTTTTGCTTTTAAGTTATCTCCTTAGATTATTCGTATATGCGGGTAAATAGCCTAATTCCTTT
This sequence comes from Maribacter sp., assembly GCA_023141835.1. GTDB lineage: Bacteria > Bacteroidota > Bacteroidia > Flavobacteriales > Flavobacteriaceae > Maribacter_A. The sequence goes on from JAGLKG010000458.1 coordinate 782, forward strand.
ATTCTTTTTAACCTTTCTGTGCATAAACGCTCAGAACGAACCCTTGGTGACAAAGGATAGCCTTGCGCAACAAAATTGGGTAAATGCCCGGTACACTGCAATGAGTTTAGAAGAAAGAGTTGGGCAGTTGTTTATGCTAAGTGTAGCATCTGATCAAGACATCGCAAGTACAAAAAAAATTGAAACCTTAATAAAGAAGCATCACATTGGAGGTGTTATATTCTCTACCGGTGGTCCTATAAGACAGGCAAAACTCACGAATTCTTATCAAGCGGTTTCCAAAATACCCTTAATGGTGGGTATGGATGCAGAATGGGGCCTGGCTATGCGCTTAGACTCAACCTATGCTTTTCCTTGGAATATGACCTTAGGTGCCATAGCGGACAATGTCATAGTTGAAAAAGTAGGACGCCAAATAGGCCAACATGCAAAGCGTTTGGGTGTTCATATCAATTTTGCTCCGGATATTGATATCAATACTAATCCTAGAAATCCCATCATTGGTAATCGTTCATTTGGTGAGGATAGGGATAATGTTACCGATAAAGCAATTGCCTTTATGAAAGGCATGGAAGATGCCGGTGTGCTATCTAGCGGAAAGCACTTTCCTGGCCATGGTGATACTGAGACCGATTCACATCATGCTTTACCCGTAGTTGGTTTTTCTAAAAAACGATTGGATAGTGTGGAACTTTATCCCTATAAAAAATTATTCGAAGAAGGCTTGAGTAGTGTTATGGTGGCCCATTTGAGTGTTCCGAGCCTAGAAATAAAGAAGGATTTGCCTTCTTCGTTATCCGAACAGATTATTTCTGGGATTCTTAAAGAAAGAATGGGATTTAAAGGGCTGGTTTTTACCGATGCGCTGAACATGAAAGGAGTATCGGGCCATGGCAAGGATGGAGATGTTGAACTGGCGGCTTTTTTGGCTGGGAATGATATGCTACTGATGCCAACTGAGGTGGACAAGGCCAAGGAGAAAATTATCAAGGCCTATGAAAAAGGAAGGATTTCAGAGCTGCGCCTTGCCCATTCGGTCAAGAAAATATTAATGGCCAAGTACAAAGCAGGTTTAAATGCATATAAACCCATCGAAATTAAAAACCTCCACGCCGACCTTAACACCCTTAAAAATGACCTGGTTTACGAAGAAGCCATTGAAAATGCCATTACTGTTGTAAAGAACAGGTTTTACCTTATGGGTATTAAAAAGTTGGAAAATAAGAAAATAGCCTATGTGAAGTTTGGGGATGATAATAGCCAGCCCTTTATTGACGAACTCAACAAATATGCAAAAGTTACCCAGATCAATGGAAAGGATATTGCAACCATAAAGGATAGATTAAAGAGCTATAATCTAGTGATTATTGGTCATCATAGAAGTAATGAGAGTCCGTGGAAACCGTATAAATTTTCAAAGAATGAGGTGTATTGGCTAGAGGAAATTGCCAGGGAGAGAACATCGAATGTCATACTCTCGGTATTTGCCAAACCCTATGCACTTTTAGACGTCAGTTCTTTTCAAAACATTGATGGGATTGTAATGGCCTATCAAAATAGTAAGTTGGCCCAGGAGAAGGCAGCACAGCTTATCTTTGGAGCTATAGGTGCAAAAGGCATTCTTCCTGTTTCCGCGCATTCAGATTTTCCTGTAAATACATCGGTTCAACTAGGGTCTCTAAAACGTCTGGGGTACAGCATCCCTGAACGAGTTGGGTTTAACTCAACCAAGTTGGCAAGGGTGGATAGCCTTGTGCAAGACGGATTGGATTCGCTCATGTACCCAGGTGCCCAAGTACTAATTGCAAGAAAGGGGAAGGTCGTATTTAATAAGGGTTTTGGTAGACCCACATACAAATCATCCCAAAAGGTAACTCCCAATCACCTTTATGATTTAGCTTCGATTACCAAAATATTGGCAACCTTACCTATTATCATGAAAATGGAGGAAAATGCTACGATAGCATTGAATAGTACCTTTGAGGAATTAATTCCCGAATATGCCGATACCGAACTTAAAAATGTAACAGTTTTAAAGGCCCTGTCGCATTATGGCAGATTACCGGCTTGGATACCATTCTATGTAAACACCTTGGATAAAAAGCGCAAGCCCTCTCCTGAATTCTATAGAAATACACTCTTCGATGGTTTTTCAACTAAAGTGGCCAACAATCTGTTCCTGACGGATGATTATAACGATTCAATCTATAATAGAATAGGAAGGCAGTCACTTAAGGCCAATAGATATAGATATAGCGATGTTGCCTACTATGTCATGAAAAAATATATTGAAAAGACCCATGGCACGGGATTAGATAAACTGGCAGAAGAATTTTTATATAAACCTATTGGAGCGTTTAGGACTGCTTTTAATCCTTTGGAAAAATTTTCTAAAAATAGGATTGTACCTTCTGAAGAAGATAAATACTATCGTTATCAAACCATCCAAGGCCATGTACATGATATGGGGGCAGCCATGCAAGGTGGAGTAGGGGGGCATGCAGGCCTTTTTAGCAATGCCAATGATGTCGCAAAAATTATGCAAATGTATTTGCAGGGAGGAGCATATGGCGGAACGCAATTCTTGGATTCAAGGACAATTAAAAAATTCAACACTTGTTATTTTTGTGATAAGAATGTGAGACGTGGGGTGGGCTTTGACAAACCCCAACTCAAAGACAAGGGACCAACATGTGGGTGTGTGTCGCGTAAAAGCTTTGGCCATAGTGGTTTTACGGGTACGTATACTTGGGCAGACCCGGAAGAAGAGATAGTCTATGTGTTTTTGTCCAATAGAACCTACCCCTCAGCATCAAATACACTTTTAGTTAAATCTGCGTTAAGAACCAGAATTCAGAAAGCCATTTACGATGCTATTATGAATTAAGAAGTAGTTTTGTAGGTATGAAACGAAAATCAAAAAAATGATTTTATTTTCTGAATACATCAAAATCAGTTTTTTTGATGAGAGAATGGAACGTAGTGAAAAGTGTCCATACGTCCATACATTTTTAATTAAACTTTTATCTCATAATTATAAAATTTTAAACCTGTGAAAATAGCAATTGTATGTTACCCGACTTTTGGTGGTAGTGGCGTAGTGGCCACAGAATTGGGCATTGCTTTGGCAGATCGGGGCCATGAAGTACATTTTGTGACCTACAGGCAACCTGTTCGACTAGACCTTTTGAGCCATAAAGTACATTTTCACGAGGTTCATGTACCAGAGTATCCGTTATTTCACTATCAACCGTATGAACTGGCCTTATCAAGCAAACTTGTTGATACAGTTAAGTTATTCGGTATTGACTTGCTTCATGTACATTATGCGATACCTCATGCATATGCGGGCTATATGGCAAAAAAAATGTTGGAAGAAGAAGGTATTTACCTTCCTATGATCACAACCCTTCATGGTACCGATATAACGTTGGTCGGAAAGCACCCCTTTTATAAGACAGCCGTGAATTTTAGTATAAATCAGTCAGATGTGGTGACTTCGGTTTCTGAGAATTTGAAACAACGAACATTAGAATTTTTTGACATTAAAAAGGAAATAGAAGTAATACCAAATTTCATAGATAAAAAGAAGTATAGTACCTCCTTTACCGATTGCCAAAGGTCTATAATGGCAGAAGACCATGAAAGAATAATTACTCACGTCAGTAATTTTAGGCAGGTAAAACACATTCCCGATGTCATACATATTTTTAATAAGATACGACAGCGAATTCCGGCCAAACTGGTTATGGTCGGCGAAGGACCGGAGAAAGAAAATGCTGAATTTCTTTGCGAACAGCTTGGAATAATGGATAAAGTCCATTTTTTGGGAAATAGCAATGAAATAGATAGGATCTTATGCTTTTCCGATTTGTTTCTTCTACCCTCTAAAACAGAAAGTTTTGGTTTGGCGGCTTTGGAGGCAATGATCAATAGGGTTCCAGTAATTTCGTCAAATACGGGAGGCATACCAGAAGTGAATAAGCAAGGTGTAACTGGCTTTTTAAGTGAAGTGGGAGACGTTGATGACATGGCCAAAAATGCTCTGAAAATTCTTGAAGATGATGAGATATTGGAAGAATTTAAGGAGAACGCAGCCCAAGTAGCTCAAAATTTTGATATTTTGAAAGTACTTCCGTTATATGAAGAAATATATCAAAAAGCATATGATAGTCGATTGAAGAGCACCTATAATTAATAAGGATGAGGAGTCTATTTCTAAGTATTGTTATAGTTATAACTTCATGTAATGGTCAAAAGAAGACCACTTTCAACAGTAGTGAAGGGGCTACTACTACCAAGAATCATCGGCTCACTTTACTGTTACAGGACAATTATAGCGGTTCGGATAGTGCAGAAACATTGATTATAAAAGATGTAAAAACCTTAAAGGTCTTCTATTCAAGAATAAACAGAACACGAAAACCTGGTTTACCACTACCAAAAGTTGATTTCACAAAAGAAATAGTATTGGTTCATTGTATGGGTGAACAGCGGGTTGGAGCATTATCTTCACTGTCAATTTTTGAAGAAACGGATAATGAACTGGTACTAAAAATCAAAAACATAACCGCCAAAAAAAAAGAGACATCTCCGGTAAGTATCAGTCCTTTTAGCGTTTATAAACTACCCATTACAAAAAAGAAAATTTCTTTCAAGAAAGAAGAATACTAAAACATCTTCGGATTTTAGGAAAAGAATTATCAAATAGGAAGGCTATTCTGATTCCAAAAAGTTTTTTCACTTTCTTCCCAACAAGAACAATTCGATGTCTTTTATGCACGGTTTCTACAAGAAGATCTGGGCAACCAAAGGAACCGATCAATAGTTTTTGCAAAGGAATGGCTAAGAACGCTGTGGCAAGACTCATATATAAAATTGAAGTTTTGAAGGTATTACTGCAATATTTTACCAAAAAATGAACCAACCAACGGCAGTTTATGTTTTATACCGATTTTTTATACGATTTGTGAGTATTCGATATAATTTTAACAGATTCTATTAATAATAACTAAATACGGAATTATTAACTAAATACTTTATGAAATGAAAAAAATTATCCCACTATTAATGACCCTTGCCTTGGTTTTTGTCTCATGTGAAACAGAACCTCTAAACGGTAATGACCTAAACTCGATAGAGGCCAAAGGCGGAATTAAGAATGTCAAACAAGAAAAATCAGATGATTGTGAAGTAGATTTAACCCCTGATTTACCTGGAACAGTTTATGCATGTGCCGATGCCAAACCTGGTAGCGTGGCATATTTTGATCTTAGTATAGCTGAAGGTCCCCTTGCTGGCAATCATGCGGCTTGGTGCGTGGATGTTGAAAACACTCTGAATGCGGGCGATTGTTTTGATGCAGATGTATATTCTAGTTATGGAACTTTGCCAGCTGGTGCTGTTGATAATCCTGATAACTTTGATTTAATCAATTGGATTCTAAATCAGGATTTTGTTGGAAAGAATAGTGATGGAGGAGTAGGAGATCCTTATACTATAGGCGATGTACAGTGGGCGATGTGGGAATTGATCGATGATGATAACTGTGTTGCTTGTACATATTTGACGCCTTATGATGAAGTAAGAGCTAGCGAAATTGTTGATTTAGCCGAAGCCAATGGCGAAGGCTATGAGCCAGGTGCTGGCGATGTACTGGCAGTTGTACTTGTTCCACAAACCGGTGAACAAGTCGTTATAATTCCTTACCCATTAGAATGTGAGCCTGAAGGTGGATGCGAAACTGCTTTTGCCAGAGGAACTGATGGATATACTTGCTTTCTTGATACGCCAGAAGAATTTAGTCGTTGGGGTTGGACAATTGGACCATTATCTGAAGGCGACTATACTTATGATATTTGGGCTGCAGCTGGTCAATGTGATACGGATAAGGGTGAATTAGTAGGTACAGTAGATGTTAGTTATATTGGCGGTATTGTTACCGTAACATATAATATAGATCCCGCTTATACCGTTGAGGAAACACATACCTATGCGGGTAATGCAATGTTCCCAACTAAGAATGGTGAGCCAACCGTTGCTCCGGGACAATACAGTATAGCTGATAACTTATCGGGAGATATTCACGTTATTGCCCATGCAGTTGTTTGCTTTGATTAGATGATATGAACCTTGTTGTATTTAAGGTGACATAAGCATATTTGCTTAAAATGACATTAGTATTAAAAAAGGGAACGGAGTTGTTAATTAAAACTCCGTTCCCTTTTTTCTTTTCCCTGCGGACAAAAAAAATTAGTTTGTCTTTACTTTAAAGGTATTCATTACCTTCTTTCTCTTTCCAGAAGATAGTATTGGAATGTCATTTACGAATTCGATGGTAATTTGCGCATCTTTTCCTAGAATTGATTTAAAGGCATTGATCAAATCAGTACCACTATGAAACTTATCATGGACGTTTAATTTAATCAAATACTTCTTTTGTCCTATTTGTATAAATTGATATTGTTTCAATTGATTATAGTACAGGTGCATTATTGGATATATGCTGTACGACGAAATTAACTCACCTTTGGTATCATATATCAAATCCATTTTACGACCTTCTACTTTTGCCAGAACAAGCTCTTTGCCAGCAAGTTTCATACTACCAACATCCCCAGTATCATATCGTATTAAGGGCATGCTATAGTTAAAAAGATCGGTAACAACTATCCTTCCTGTTTCTCCAAGTTTCGCAGGTATGTCTTTTTCCATGTTAAATATTTCCACGATATAACTCGCCCAATTAATTCTAAATGTCTCATTACCATTGATTTCCTGTTGTGCAATTATTCCCTGCTCCTCATTGGAATATCTTGAAACGATAGGAGCATTAAAATATTTTTCGATAGATTTTTTTGTATACCTGTTTAATGCTTCTGAGTTGGCAATAAAAGATTTGATATTAAGATTTAATCCTTTTGAATGGGTCTTATCCAAATAATTACATAGAGTCTCTAAGGAAGATGCAATGCCGATACAATATTTAGAGGACTTATCCGCTCGTAAGTCATTTAACAGATTGTCTATAAAATCATCGGTCATTTTTGAGATGTCCACCTTAACAATATTTTGAAGCAATTTACTAAGCGTATTTTTACGCTCACCTTTCCAAAGCCTTAAAAAATATAATCGATCACCAATGTTATACCCTACATTTTTAAGAAAAAATAAGGTATCTGCACTATTTCTGTTTTTTTTATTTTGATTGATAAATAGAAAAAAAGGAATGCCGGTAGAACCACTTGTCGTTACCTTATATAATTCCTTGGTTTGAAACCTATTGGATTTAAAATCATCAAAATTATTTACAATCATATTTTTTTGAACAACCGGAAACACATCAAAATACTCTTGTCGATATTTAGAATAAAAGGGTACCGTTTTGGTTGCATGATCCAATAAATCATTAAGTATTGCACTTCTTCTGGCTACATTGGTTTCGGAGTTCGGATTAGCCATTATTTGGTTAATGGCCCGGTAGTGTTTTTTAGTGACACCACCTTTGAGACTATCGATTGTCCAAAATCCAGTTCTCCTAATACTATTTCCTATAGCCATTGAATAAATATCGATTTAAGTTATACTATAAACTATAATTAAATTCTTTTTGGTATCAATTGATAATGAATAAATGCATAACTAATTCATAAATTACTCTTTTCACACTAATATGTATTTATTACAGATACACTTTATTTTAAGCTTAGCGTAAAAAATGGTTTAGTAATCGAATATTAGCTTATTTCATTCTTATTTAAATATAAATCTCCCTTATTTCTTTTTTTGATGAATTTTGCAGGAATACCATGGGCCATCTGAAAATTGCCAATATCTCTTGTAACTACCGCTCCTGCTCCAATAACCGTATGTTCGCCAATGGTAATATTATTCACAATAGTCACTCCTATTGATATTGCAGTGAATTTACCAATAGTCACATTCCCACCAATAATGGCACCAGGGGAAAGGCTACTGTATTCTCCCAAAATACTATCATGGCCCAAAGAAGCTTTTGAATTGACAATACTAAAATCTCCGGTTTGGGCATTTGCATTTATTACGGTCCCAGCCATAACAACAGTACCTCTTCCTATTGCTGCATATTTACTAACATTTGCAGATGGATCTATGGCTGAAATAAAATCAAAATCAAACGCCATATCCTTAATCTTTTCAAACATTTCTTTTCTTGCCCTATTGGCTCCTATGGCAATGATTCCTTTGGTTATACACTCATTCTC
>JAGLKG010000459.1 GCA_023141835.1 Maribacter sp.
GGGCTATACAATGATAATAGGAAACTGCGGCTTCCATATGGTAACTGGAAGGTGATTGAACGGCTATTGACGCTTTTTCCAAATGCTGGATACCAATAAAGATGAGGTCGCTATCGAATTTTTCACGATCTTGATGCTCAAGGTCTACCAGTTCCTGGTTTTCATCAACACGAGCCTCGAATCGCGAAGTATGAAAGCACATTAAAGCAATTAGGGCATGAACGTTGGGATGGTCACAATATTTGTTTTCGCTGAGTAACAAGGCAAGTCGTATCGCCTCCAAACAAATATCTTTTTTAATGATAATAGCCCCCGAGTTGGGGGAATATCCTTCCGAAAATAATAAATAGATGACCTTCAATACCACTGCCAATCTGGATTGGAGGCCAATTTCCAAAGGAATATCCAAGGTTGAAATCTTACGTTTAAGCTGTTTCTTGGCCCTAGTAAACGACTTGGCCACGGTTTCCTCCTTCTTTAGCAGAGCTGCAGCTATTTCACCATTCCCAAATCCTCCTATTAATTTAAGGCTCAAAGTGATTTGGTAATCCTTTGACAACGATGGATGACAACAGGCAAATATCATTTTTAGCTGACTGTCAGAGATTGTATTTGAAAGGGAAAATTCTTTTTGCAATTCTTTTCTGTCCCTTAATAAATAAGAATCCGCTCCCTCCAAAACAACTTTATGACCCCGTCTTAGTCTATCTATAAGGTCATTGCTTGCAACTCTCAATAACCAGGCTGTGGGATTATCGGGCAATTTTTTATACCCCCATACCTGCATGGCCTTGAGTAGGGAATCCTGAACGGCATCCTCTATATGCTCCAAATGGGAGGGTCCAAATTTATTCAAAAGAACGGCAACCATTTTTCCGTATTCGGTTCTGAAGAGGTTTTCTATGATGTTCTTTTGGTCAATCATATCTTAAAAATAAAAAGTCCGAATGAAACATCGGACTTTACCAATACATTTATGATCGATTACATATTCATAGACATGATTTCACGAACCTCAACATTGCCACCATGCTCAAAAATTGGGCATCCTTTTGATACTTCAACGGCTCCTGACTGGTCATCGGCGGTTACTATCAAGTACCCTCCCACAACTTCAGAACCCTCGGCGAATGGCCCATCCGTAATTACTTCTCCCGCTTTGTGAACAACGTTACCTTCTTTGGCTAAAGGCAGCCCATCGACTAATTGTCCTTTTTCTTTTAAACCGCCCATCCAAGCGCCCCATTTTTGCATGTGTTCCTGCATTTCTTCAGGTGTCTGATTTGTTCGTGCCGCGTCCCCTCCTCTAAATAAAAATAAAAAATTGCTCATAATCTATAAAATTTAAGTTATTAAAATTGTTTTTACTTTTTAAAGACGAACAAGCATTTTATAATTGGACAAAAACATGAATTTTATTTAAAATAACGATGATTGAATTCTCAAATTCGAAATGAACAAAATCTAACATATTTTATTGCCGTTGAGCAGTCAAACAATTATCTTCAACAACTTCAGTACTCTTTAGAAAAACAAACAAAGCCAAAAAATTAACGGAACCCCTATGATAATTGCAACTAAAACCATGTTCCCAAAACTTTTCCCGATAATTTTGGTCAGTGCCCTATTGGTCTTCTCCTGCACTTCCAAGAATAAGGGCGAGACTGAAGGCCTGACCATGCAAACAAACGACCCGGAACTCCTAACAAGCTTTGAATGGGCTAAAAAACAAGCTCTTTTTTACACCCATGATGGCAGTGACCCTGTTGGGAAGTGGTATGAGGCGGCACTACCAGATAGGGAGGCATTTTGCATGCGTGATGTAGCCCATCAAACTGGGGGAGCCAATGCACTCCAACTTCAAGACCATAACAAAAATATGTTATATAAATTTGCCGTCAACATTTCTGAATCAAAAGACTGGTGTACTTATTGGGAGATAAATCGATATGATAAACCAGCTCCCGTTGACTACACCAACGATAAGGAGTTTTGGTACAACCTTCCTGCCAATTTTGATGTGTTGAATGCCTGTTATCGTCAGTACCTCTGGACAGGGGATACCGATTATATAGACGACCCGGTTTTTCTCAACTTTTATGATAAAACAGTGAACGAATATGTTGAACGATGGCAACTGGGGCTTGATGAAATACTAACCCGTGATCGATTTATGCATACGGTCAAGCCAATGGACAGCACTAACTCTTTTCATGTCTGCCGTGGGCTTCCAGGGTATGACGAAAGCAACCCTACTAGTTTTTACATGGGAGCGGATATGTTCGGAATCATGTATTTAGCGTTCAATGATTATGCTTCTATACAAGAGTTGAGAGGAAATAGTGCCGAAGCGGAAAAATTTAGACTAAAAGCCCAACGGATTTACAACTTTTTCAATCAAAAATGGTGGAATGGGGATGAGCAAAAATACTACCTTAAAATGCTCGTTGACGGTACTATGCTAACAGCTAATGGTATAGGTTTATTGCGAACGGGAATTACAAAATACCAAGATCGCTTCAAAAAATCCCTGGATGGGTTGAATATAAGAGAAGGAAATGTTGAAGGGGGGTCCTATCTACCAAAATTATTATATGATTTTGATAGAAATGAATTGGCCTATGAGGCCATGATGAATATTTCGGCAGAAGATAAAAGTAGGCGAGAGTATCCAGAAGTATCTTATGGTGTTATTGAAGGGATGGTATCTGGAATACTTGGTTTGTATGCAAATGCATCTAAAAACAGTATTGAGACCATGCCGCACCTAACAAATAAAACTGAATGGGTTCAAATCAATAATATCCCCATACTTCAATCAAATATTATCGTCAAGCATCTTGGCAATACAGCAACTACCTTTACCCATCTGGATGGAAAAACCTTTAACTGGAAAGCCAGCTTTCCAGGATTGCACCAAGAGCTTATTGTGGATGGCAAATCAACATTGGCAACCACTGGAGAGACCCTATCCGGAGCTGCCTATTCTTGGGTTATTGTTCCAATAGAGAATGGGAAATCCATAACCATACAGACGAAACAACCATAGGGTTGTTCCACTGTCCAAGAAAATTCTAAAATAATTTCATTTGGCCATTCTTATATTGTTCATGAAGCTCTTTATTTAGTTTTGGGAATTTTCTATTCTTAAAATAGGTGTACTTTGCCAAACGAACCATTTCATGTATATGTCCGGCTATTTTGCCCTCGCCAACTCCCCTAATTCCGAAACGACTGTCATTTAAAGACCCTCCATGACATTCCTGGATCTGATGCAATACCTTATCTGCTCGATCTGGCATCGCCTTTTTAATCCAATCTGTAAAAATACCGTCGATAGCCCCATTTAGCCTAACCATGGTAAAGGCAAATGATAATGCTCCATTATCAGCAACGGCTTTGGCAAGTTTCATGATTTCGTGACTATTTATTCCTGGGATAATCGGTGCCAACATGGCGTTGACAGGAATTCCATTTTTTGAAAGCAGGCGTATGGTCTCAAGGCGTTTTTTTATGGTCGTTGTCCTGGGCTCCAATATTCGCCTTGTATCTTCAGAGAGAGATGTAACCGAAACGTTCACCCCTACCAAGCAATCTTTGGCCAACTCCTTTAAAATATCTAGGTCTCTTAGGATTAAGGCATTTTTGGTAATGATGCCTACGGGATGCCTGTATTTCAAAAACACTTCCAGACAAGCACGGGTAATTTTAACTTTTTTTTCGACCGGCTGATAACAATCGGTATTTCCTGAAAGCACTATGGTTTCAGCTTTCCAGTTTTTATGTTTGAGCTTGACCTCCAACAAATCTGGGGCGTCCATTTTAATCAGTATCCTTCGTTCAAAATCAAGTCCGGCACTATATCCCCAAAATTCATGCGTATTGCGTGCATAACAGTAAATACAACCGTGTTCGCAACCCTGATATGGGTTCATGGAGTGCATCATCCCCACATCAGGACTTGTAACCTTGTTCACTATCGTTTTAGGGAAAATTGGAATATATTGGGTGTGATTATTATCTGATTCTTCCCCTTCTAAATGACAGAATTCCAGGAAATCTTCTTCGATTTCGTGAAAATGTTCCAGAAACTTGTTCGGAGTGTTTTGTTGCGCACCTCTACCTTTTGTAAAATGATCGTTTTTCACTTTGTGGATTTATTCCAAATTTATGGTATATTTCCTGTCTTTTAGCACCCTCAATTGGTAAATAAAAAACGATTGGTAAAATTGTCATTTCGAAGAAACGAAATGATCGATAAATCACATTACGATAGGAGGAGATAATTGTCTGAAAAATTAGGATGAGATTTCTCCCTACGATCGAAATGACCAAGGCATAAATTCGGAGCATGGTCATTTCGAAGTAGGAGCAACTGAGAAATCACATTACACTTGGCAATTTGTATTCTTGACAATCGGGATAGGACTCCTCATATTCATTCTGAATGACTCATGTATTAAAATACGGCAAGGAATCATTTCATGGGAGTTACTACTTAGAAATCGCATTGCATAATGGGCTTATCATGGAAAAAGCAGGATGTGATTTCTCCCTACGGTCGAAATGACCTATATTGATTTATGCTTTGCAACTACTTCGTTTATATAATGGCCAATGAATACAGAACCACTCTATATATTGGAATGACCAACAATATTCAAAGAAGAATAGCCCAACATTACTTTGACAGCCAGAATGTAAAGAAGTCTTTTGCTGGTAAGTACAATTGTATTTATTTGGTTTATTATGTATGCTATGATAACCCAAAAGAGGCCATTGCCAAGGAAAAAGAATTGAAAAAATGGAGGAGAGACAAGAAAAATATACTTATTTCGGAATTTAATCCAAAATGGGAATCGCTCAACAATCAAGTTGTTTAGTCATTTCGAAAGAACGTAGTGATTGAGAAATCACATTACGATAGGAGATAATTGTCTGAAAAATCAGGATGAGATTTCTCCCTCTGGTCGAAATGACATAGAAAACTTAAAAAAGTCAAAAAGCAATTTAGGACTGAAGCCTAATGAAATAATCAATTAATCGAAATCCTGACCAATTGCTTTTTGCTTCCTCTTTTTGCATAAAAAAGCATATTGTTCTCCTTTATATTAAAGAGTGGGATGGAAACCATTAGAGGTAATCGGGCGTCTTTGTCATCTATGATCTTTTTGTAACTGATATGACCTTCAGCATCGAGTTTGATAGCAAAAACATTTCGGTTTCTACTCAACCCTTGTTTAAAAAGCAACCTATCCCCAGGTAACAATTGTGGGTTCTCGGCGGCTGAACTTATAAAAAAATAGGTATTGCCATCTTTTGAAAAAGAACTGTAGGAGGCGTAGGCACCATCCCCTTGGGTTACTTCAGACTTATTAATATTCCTGGCCCAAGCCATATCGCCAGTCGCACTTAGTTTAGCGCTCACAATATCATTATGATGGTATCTGGTTACCTTAAGTCTTCCCCCACTTGAATTCGACCGTACACTAGAGGTTACAAAATACTCTTCGGCATTGAATAGGATGCTGCCGTCAGTGGACACATCTACATTCTTAAAGACCAAGTTCTTGATTACCTTGTCCTCTTCCCTTCCAAATTTGTCCATCATGAATTGCTCAGAAAACCGACTGTATTTTTTAGACTCGATAGTCAACGTATTGGGGTTTAACTTAAAATAAGCCAAACCATTATACCGATTGTCCTTTCTATTGGCGAAGAATCCAACACATAACACCTTATCTCCCTTAACAATAGGCATTAATGCCTCCGAAAACTTACCAGGGTCATCAAAGGACTGCGTTCTGGCCCCGCTCTTTGAAACCTTTATCAATTCATATTGGAATTTTCTATCTTTCGGTGCAAAGCGCTTTTTCTTGAAATAAGCCTTTCCCACTATATACGCCTCATTTAAATCTTTTGAAAATGCAACATTTTCGAAGGCATAGTTCTTTTCTTCGACCTCGGCTGAAAAATCGTGTTCAACCACTTTTTTTAAACTCGAATTGAACATATAAATGAAATGCTTGTTAAGTTTCCCCTTTTTAAAATGTGTACTAATAACGAAGGCATTCTTTGTGTCATTGAACAGCACCGATGTGGTAAACCCAGAAGAAAAATTACGATTGTAATAATTTTTGTCCAACGGATTTAGAACCTCTTTGGATGAAATGGACAATAACGGCTCCTTTGTAAAATTAATGCCGGAAAGCGGACTGCGATGTACCGAATATTCGTAAGCGAACTTCTCGTAATTGTAGTCTAGAAACAAAAGGTAAATTTGCCCGTTGGCAACATATCCATCCACTAAATTGACATTCTTTAATTTGTAATTGTATTCGTCTATCAATTGCATATTGGCATCATAATGCTCAATAAAATATCCCTTGGGCCTTAGTACAATTCCCGTGTAATAGGACCGTACTAGAAAGGTGCCTCCAGTGCCATCTTCCGAAATGGTCAATAGGTTCGAATATCTATACCTATCGTTATATTTTTCGCCTATAGTATGCGTAATAGGTATTTCCTGTGCTCCCAAAGAACAACAGATCATAAGAAAAAGAAGTATTGCAAGACTTTTTTGCAAATTCATGTGTAGGGTTTTGGAATGTTTTTATTTGCCCGGGAAAATGGCTTTTCGTTTCTCCATAAAAGCAGTGGTTCCTTCTTTAAAATCAGCAGTTCCAAAGCATGTTCCGAAAGCATCAATTTCAGAGGCATATCCGTTAATACTAGTGTTAAAACAATCATTTACCGCTTTTATTGCGTAACCAATGGCAACAGACGAATTATTGGATATCCTATTTGCCAATTTCTGGCATAGCTCTAAAAGTTCTTCTTGGGGAACCACGTAATTTACTAGGCCGTAATCCAATGCTTTTTTTGCATCGATCATTCCGGCGGTCATGATCATTTCCATGGCCCTGCCCTTACCTACCAATTGGGGCAGGCGTTGGGTCCCACCATATCCAGGAATTACGCCCAATGACACTTCCGGCAAGCCCATTCTTGCATTATCACTTGCGACCCTAAAATGACAGGCCATGGCCAATTCTAGTCCACCACCTAATGCAAATCCATTGACCGCAGCTATTACTGGTTTAGATAGGTTTTCAATTAAATTGAACAACAGTTCCTGCCCTTTGGCCGCTAATTTTTTTCCTTCTTTCACCGAGAAATCCGCGAATTCAGAAATATCCGCTCCTGCAACAAAAGCCTTTTCCCCACTTCCTGTAATAACAATCACATGGACACTTTTTTCCTTTTCGAGCTTTAAAAATACTTTGTTCAATTCTTTAATAGTGTCCCTATTTAGGGCATTTAATTTAGTGGGTCTATTAATGGTGATTGTTGCCAGTTTCCCTTGTGTATCTATTAATATATTTTGATATCCCATGGTATCTCAGTTCTATTTTGTTGGTTGTTCTATTGGGAAAGTGACAGTAAAAACCGTTCCCTTTCCCGGTTGTGAGGTGAAATCAATACTACCGTTATACGTCTCAACAATATTCTTTACCATGCCCAAGCCCAAGCCCATGCCACTTGACTTGGTGGTAAATTTGGGTTCGAAAATCTTTTCCGTAAAATCATCTGCTATTCCTATTCCATTATCCGCCACCGAAATCTTAACATTATTACCTTCTGATGTAACCGAAACCAATATTCTAGGCGATTCTACTTCGGGTACGGCCTGTATGGCATTCTTTACCAAGTTGGTAACGACTCGGATAAGTTGAGTCCTGTCTAATTTTGCAATTATCTCCTTCTCTTCCGAGATAAAATGGATGAACTTTTCATTAAATATGTCCACTGCCAATTTTACAATATTGACAACGTTCAAGGTTTCATTCTGCTGTGCTGGCATTTCGGCGAAATTCGAAAAGGCCGACGCAATACTACTCATGGTATCAATTTGTTGGATCAGTGTTTGGGAGTATTCAGCCACCTTGGTGTCAATATCTGGGTCTTGGGGATCAAATTTGCGCTCAAAACTTTGAACGGTCAATCGCATGGGCGTCAAAGGGTTTTTTATTTCATGGGCCACTTGTTTCGCCATTTCCCGCCAAGCTTGTTCCCTTTCACTTCGGGCCAGCTTTGCGGCACTCTGTTCCAATTCATCAATCATGGCATTATAGGATTCAACCATTTTCCCAATTTCTAAACTAGAATCTTCCAAAATTATCTTTTTATTACGCTTGGTCAAATCGGTCTGCCCCAACATTTCAGTAACAGAATCCAAGGAACGGGTAATATATTTAGATATAAAATAGGCCAGTCCTATTGCAGTCAGCAACATGAGTAGATATACCCATCCCAATCGCGTCAAGAACTCCTTTAATTCCATATCATTGAAAGTGGGGTCTTCATAATAGGGCAAATTTAAAATACCGATTGGTTTAAACTTGCTGTCGTTGATATAAGTATAGGAAGCTTGGTATCTGTCACCAGCAGCTGAGTTCTCTTCTACATACCTTTTTAATGGGCTAGCATTAAGCTTATTAAGCACTTCGGCATCCAAACAATTGGAGATTGAATCTTCTTCGAATCGGGGCCTTGAGCTCTTAATAAGCCCGCCCTCTAAATCATAAATATTGAAATTTACATTTTGAACATCGGCGATTTGGTATATTTCATGCATGAAAATGAATCCCAAATTTTCTGTAGTGACCGGATAAGTTGTTTCCTGAAGGGTGTAACTTATGCTTTGCTTTATTTGATTTTCTTTACGTTCAAGCCGATTTTCATGATATTCTTTGGTTTGTTCCCGATACTGATAAACTGTGATTCCCGCAATCAATACCGATGCAATCAGCACCAACAATATCATGGTAGCGAATATTCTTGACCGAAGAGATGATTTTTTGAACAAGTATTTGAAATTTGAAGTTAAAGATAGCAATAATGACTACGCCATAAAACTCCAAAATCAAATCCCAATCCTTCGCCTCCGTGCAGGATAGGTGGTGAAAAAAAGGGCAGTAATGAAATCTATATGACAGTTTGATTTAGTTAACAATTATCGAGCCAAGAAGGCCACTTCTAAAATTCCAAAGCTCAAAACCCAAATTCCAAAATCACATCACTATACAAATCTTGCAACTTATAAATTTGGTTTTAGGTTTTCATCTAGGCATTAGGGTTTTTTTGTTGTATTCGTTTATAAAGCCGTATCCCCAACATCAACAAGATACCAAGGACGATGATGCCAACAACCCCAAAAATCCAATTAAAGGTGCTCTTTAATATGACCAAAAATATGACCGCAAAAAGAATCAGAGTAGCACCTTCATTCCAGATACGCATAAACTTTGAAGTATAGTTAATTTCATCCCTTTGCAATTGCTTGTACATCTGGTGGTTTTTTAAATGGTACAGAATCAAGAGTACAGTAAAGCCCAATTTAATTAGCATCCATGGCTCTTCCAATAAAATAGGTCTAAGAACCAACAACCAAATGGCAAAAAGGGTACACAAAATAAAGGAGGGCCACGTAATGATCTTCCACAATCGTTTGGTCATCAACTTTAATTGGGAGGTCAAAATTTCCTTATCCGGAGATAATTTTTCAGAGGCCTCAATATGGTAGATAAAGAGTCTAGGAATGTAAAACAATCCTGCGAACCAAGTGACCACAAAAATCAAGTGTAAGGCCTTAATGTAATTATAGTATTGCATTTATTTAGTTTGAATGGCGCCGATTCCGGCTTCCCATAGTTGTTTATTATAGGCTGTAATGGCCGTGTTAATCAATCGGCTAGCTTCTTTTTCCAATATTTCCCATTGGGCATCAAGCTCTGTCTTTCGGTCCCTAGATGATTTATTTACCCTTGGAATACTGCTATTAGTTGCATCAATTAAAAATAGGTATTCCGCTGTAAACTTATTTGGAAAGTTTTCAACATCGTCATAAGCTTTTGACTTCCGTTGAACCATATCCTTATCCCAAGCATCCATCTGCGTCAGCAGTTTTTTTCCTTCGGATTTCAATTCTTCATTGGACAAATCTTTCAACACTGATTTTAATTGCTGCTGGGCCCTGTACAGGGTATTCACCTTGTTATGCATCAATGTCAATTTCCGTTCCATGTCGGTCATAAAGGCATCGTAGGCTTCATACTGCCCGCTTTTTGTTTCATACGAGGGAACTTCAACAATGGTTCCCGCAGTTGTTACTTCCTCATTACCGGCTTTTAACTTCAATGTATAATTTCCAGGAGGGGCAACATGGCCCCTAAAGCCAGCTTCCATATACACATTGGGTATCCCTGGTAATAACGGGTATTTCATATCCCATACAAAACGATTTAGCCCTTCTTTTTTACTTAACAAGAGTTCAGCAGGTGGACCCCCGCCATTAAATTTTACAGCGGCCTTGTCCTTCTTTGAACTAAAACTTCGAACCAAACCATTATTGGCATCCAAAATATCTAAAGTGACATGGGTCGAGTCTGATAGCTTGGGAAGTTCATAGTAAATAACCATACCATTGGCCGGATTTACCCCATTAAAAGAATGGGTGCCTTTAGACTTATCAGAATTACCGCTCAAGGTGCTTCGCCATGAACCATTTAAAGCATCATTGGGGTTTAATATTTTTACCCCGCGCGTCGAAGGTTGATATTGCTGCAAAACCGACAAGTCATCCAATATCCAGAACGACCTTCCCGAAGTCGCCACAACTAAATTCCCCTTATGCACCTTTAAATCGGTAATTGGCGTTTTGGGCAGGTTCAATTGTAGCGTTTCCCATGATTTACCTCCATTCCATGAAATATAGACGCCTTTTTCAGTACCCGCATAAAGTAAGTTCCTCCTCTCGCTATCTTCCCGAACTACTCTTGTAAATGAGCCATAAGGAATGCCCGAGCTAATATTCATCCAACTCTTACCATAGTCCGTAGTTTTATACATGGCCGGGGTATAGTTATTGAATTTATATCTGGTTGTGGCAATATATGCCGTACCTGGGTCATGCGGAGATACCTCAATAGCATTAATGAGGCACTCTTTTAAGCCTTTTGGGGTCACATTTTGCCAAGTTGCCCCGTTGTCCTTTGTTATATGTACCAAACCGTCATCACTACCTGTCCAAAATACTCCTTTTTCATGTGGAGATTCAATCATATAGGCTATGGTACCATAGTTCTCCGCTCCTACGGCCTCGTTGGTATATGGGCCTCCACCATTACCCTGTTTGTCATCCATATTACGCGTCAAGTCTGGAGAAACTTCTTCCCAAGTTACACCCATATCACGAGTCCGAAGGACCAACTGTGCACAGTGATAGTAGGTATTGGGTTCATGTTTTGATTTGATTATGGGCGCATTCCAATTGTATAGGTATTTCATATTCCTGGCCTCACGTCCCAAATACTGGATAGGGGCCGCCATAATTTTCGTAGAGGCTTTAGACTGCATATCCAAAGCTTCAATGGTACCCAAATAACTTCCGCCTAAAACATATCTTGGGTTGTCTGGATCAAAGGCCAAAAATGCACTTTCACCTCCAGCGGCATAGGTCCAATCCCGCCTAGTGATTCCACTTCTTCCTATTGAAAGACTCGCAATTCTTACCGAAGTATTGTCTTGCTGACCTCCATAAATATTGTAGGGAAAAAGATTGTCCACGCTAATTCTATAAAATTGCGCTGTCGGCATAATATCTTGAGACGACCATGTCTTGCCAAAATTAAAACTAACTGCTGCTCCCCCATCATTGGCAATAACCATGTTGTTTGAGTTATCGGGATTGATCCACAAATCGTGATAATCACCATGTGTGCCTGAAAGGGTTTCCCAAGTCTTACCACCATCAATAGAGCGTAGTGCAGGAGCACTCATCACATAAACGGTGTTCTCATCATTTGGGTCTGTAAAAACCTCGGTATAGTACCAGGCTCGTTGCACCAAACGATTATCACCACTGGCCATACTCCAGTTTTTTCCTGCATCAGTTGAAACAAAAAGTCCGCCTTTATCCTGATTTGAATCACTCTCAATTACGGCATACACCTTATTCGAATTTGCCGGACTTACTGATACAGCCATTTTACCTTTCTCTTTGGGCAAGCCTTTTTCAATCTTAAACCAACTTTCCCCTCCATCAACAGATTTGTACATACCGCTGCCTTCGCCCCCACTGATCACGAAATTTGGTTTGCGTTGGTGATGCCACATGGCGGCATACATTATTTCGGGATAGTTGGCATCCATGGACAGTTCGGAACAACCTGTCAATTCATTGACGAACAAGGTATTCTTCCAAGTAAGCCCTCCATCTGTAGATTTATAGATTCCTCTTTCTTTGGTCGGGCCGTAAAGTGCGCCCTGTCCCGCTACATAAACAATATTGGGATTCGCAGGATGTATAACAATGCGCGAGATATGTTGGGTAGCCTCCAGTCCCATTTTCTTCCAGGTTTTCCCAGCATCGGTTGACTTGTACACTCCATCGCCATAGGAAGTCATAACCCCTCTTGGCGCATGTTCACCCATACCGCAATACAGGATATTGGGATTGGATTTTGAAACTGCGATAGCTCCGACGGATCCCATCTGAAAAAAGCCATCCGAAATATTTTCCCAACG
>JAGLKG010000046.1 GCA_023141835.1 Maribacter sp.
CAGAAGTTACTATGACCAAGGTATTACCATCTTTCTCGGCATAATCCAAGGCTTCACCTATAGCATCATCAAAATCAATGAGTTCTGATACTAGGTATGGCCCATTGTTTTGATGTCCACCCCAATCTATCTGGGAACCTTCGGCCATCATAAAAAAGCCAGCATCATCTTTACTTAAAAATTGAATGGCCAAGGTCGTTGCCTTTGAAAGAAAGTCCCCTCGACCTTCAGCTGCTGGGGGCATATCATTTGCAGCCAAAAGATACCCTGCCTTTTCGCTAGATCTAATTTTGGCAAAGTCACCAAGAGCGGTAGTGTCAATCGTGAATTTTTTTTCTTTCAATGCATCCAACAGGTTTCGTCCGTCTTTACGTTTGTTAAAAAACTGCAATCCTCCACCGGCGAAAAAATCCACTTCCGATTGTGCCAAATGCAAGGCAATTTCTTCGGTTGACCCTCTACTAATTGCATGCGCAAAAAAACTGGCCGGTGTAGCATGCGTTATGGAAGAAGTGGCGATCATTCCGGTTTTGATATTTTTCAATGAAACGATTTCGACTAAATTTTTAACGGCCGTTGAATCATCCGCCACTCCAATGGCACCATTATATGTCTTGACCCCACATGCGAAAGCCGTTGCCCCCGCGGCTGAGTCGGTAACATCCTCTCTAGAGGACGAAGTATTGATCAAACCTATATCCTTAAATCGTGCATAATTGGGTGAAGATTCTTTGAAATAGAATGCAGAGGAAATCTGTGATAATCCCGTACCGTCACTAATCAATAGGATAACGTTTTTAGGGGCTTTGACCTCTTTGTTGACATTAGTATCAACCTTACTGGCAATAAACGTAATTGCGATGCAGACCAAAATAATTATTTTAAATTTCATAGGGTATCTGATTTATTCAAAGCCTTTTCCAATGGCTTTTTTTGTTTGATTCATTTGTTATTTTTTCTAGGATGTTTTTGACCTGAAACCTTGAGTAGTTCAATTCAAATTTAGATCAATTCGTTCTTAATCATGTATTTTTTTGATTACTAGAGTATTTGCTATCAAACCGCACCAACCTTTTCTTTCTTTATTGATAAACTTTTGAATTGTATTCTTTCCAGCCTAATATGGCAGAGAGGCCTTGTTCATCCGCATCGTAAGTGTGATACAACAATTTCTTATCCAAATCCAAAACTACGGGCCATTGACTACCACTTAACTCCTGGCTCAATAGCTTGTTTATGGCTATTTCAACCATTTCGGAGCAAACGGAACCGACTATTCTAATCGATTCGGCTTTGGCTTTAGTTTTGCTGGAAAGACCAATATGGTAATCAGCAGGTTTCCCTGAGAAGGAACATTTTATGGATGAAATTAAGTAATCGGTAGAATATTCAGATTTTTCTTCTCCTTTTTTAGTGATTTCTATTCTACGTTGAGAAAATGCATTCATAAGTAAGAAAGATAGGTCAAAAAATCCATTGTCAATCTAACTCATCCACACATTTTT
>JAGLKG010000460.1 GCA_023141835.1 Maribacter sp.
GTAACTTTTTATATTGAAGATCATAATTCAAAAGTTGGAGTTGATCAACAAATCAGAATATCTGGTTATATTGACGACTCAAAAGAGAATTGGGCAAAATATAATTATAATGCACCACTTTTAAGTACTATTGAATCATATACGCCTAAGGAGGGCGAAGAGGTCTTGATTGCAATTGGTGAAATGGATACTAGAAAGAAAATGATTGAAATTTTGGTGCAAAAAAAAGCCCAAATAGGAAGTTTTATCCACGATAGTGTTATAAAACCTGATACCATGGAACTAGGTGTAGGTAACATAGTTTTTCCTTTCTGTATTCTCGAGAAATATGCCAAGATTGGCAATTATAATTTTCTTACATCCTATTGTTTTATTAGCCATGATTGTGTGGTAGGTGATAATAATTTCTTATCGGTGGCAGGTTTGGCAGGAACGGTCAAGGTTGGTAACAATAATTATTTTGGATTAAGATCTACAGTAATTCCAGGTGTTGAAGTGGGTAACAATAATGTTATCCAAGCTGGTATGATCGTTGACAAAAATGTAAAAGATGATACCACTGTTTTTTATCGTTTTAAGGAAAAAATTATGGCCATTCCTAAGGTTAATTAGGCGCTACCCACTATAATTCTAGATAAAAGGGATTTAGGTATAGACTAGCGATAATTAATATAATGAGGGATTTACTTTTATTCAAAGTTGGTTTCTCCTATTCCTAGATTTTATAAGCTAATCCAGTGCGGGCCTCTCTTCATAAAACATGTAAAGGATATCGCAATTTTTTGCTAATTATAAGGTCATACAAGCCTTAATTTCATGAAAAATAATCCTTTCACATCGGATATCTTTACTAGCATTTGGTCCAAACATTTTAACCAATCACTTTTAGGAATCCGTTTTTCCTTTGTAAAAAACCTTCAGTTTCTAAAACAACGATTTTTGCCAATTTATGTCAATTATGGCAAAACGCACACAAAAGGAATTAACTATACTATTGATGACACAGGCGTTAGGGACTTAAAAGGAAAGGTTGTATTGATTTATGACATACCGACTTTTTTTAGTTTGACAGAAACAACTCAGGACAGGATAAAAACATATAAAATAAAACAATATCCAGGCTTTCTGATCAATTTGGAATCCTTTAAAGACCTAAATGAATATATGGCAGCTACATTTAAAAAAAGTAGCCGGTATAAACTCAAAAAATACAAGAATAAGCTTGAAACCTGTTTTGATATCAACTATAAAATGTTCTATGGCGAAATGTCAAAAGAGGAATATGATTTTGTATTCGAAGCCTTTAAAAATTTGCTGATAAAGAGATTCAATGCTAAACAAGAATCCAATAATAATCTAGAAAAACAAGAATGGGATTTCTATTATGAAGTGGCCTACCCCATGATATTAGAAAAAAAAGCCGGTCTTTTTGTTATTTATAATGGTACCCAACCCATTGGGGTAACATTAGTTTATTTCTCGGAAGATATACTTTTCGATGCCATTACGGTTTTTGACATTGATTATTCTAAATTTCATTTGGGATCGGTTACCATTATGAAATTAATTGCATGGAGTATAGAACAAAAACATAAACTATTTGATTTCTCAAAAGGATATTTTGATTATAAAAAAAGATGGGCAACAAAACAATACGATTTTGAATACCATATACTTTACGATTCTAAGTCACTCATTGCCAAACTTATCGCTATATTCATCAAAATATATTTCGAGACGAAACAGTTTTTGAGAGACAAAAAAGTGAATGAAAAATTGCATGAAATTACTTTTTTACTCCGAAATAAAAATAGCTCTAGGAGACTCAAACCTACATATGAGTTTTTTGAAGTTGAAGAAGATTATCTAGAGGAAGAATTGATTGAGGTTAATTTGGGCATTGACGAAAATGACTTTTTGAGGGCCCTGGTATTTGATTTTTTATATTTGAACAATGAAGCATTGAAGAATCTTCAATTATTCAAAGTCATGGACAAAAACTCCGATTACCTACTTAAAGGAAAAAGCAAAAATCTTGTAGTACATTTAAAAACTCTTGACACCAAGTTGACCACGTACAAAAATACAAATCAAGAATAATGAAAACTCTAAATTTTGTTTTAGAAACATTTACCAAAGGTGAACTACCTCCTTTTTATACATCTATTTCCAATACCTATAACAATGAATTTGTTTTTAAGCTTGAAAAGGAAGAGGGTTTCACCTTATTCAAAAAAAAAGCTCTAGTAGTCGAAGATGTTCCTGGGTACTTTCAAATACAGTCGAAAAGCTTACCAAAGGGAATTAAGTTACGTTCGTTAAAATTTTATCCAGGGTTTTTAATAAACTTCGAGGGAGTTGAGAGTCTTGATGCATATTTGAATTCGCGATTTGGAAAAAACAGTAGGTACAAGCTGCGAAGGGACCAAAAAAAGTTGGAGAGTAGTTTTGATATACGTTATAAGATGTATTTCGGAGACATTTCAAAAGTAACTTATAATCTTATTTTTGAAGAGTTTTATCGACTATTGGAAATTAGGTCTTTAGAGAAGGGGATTAAAAAAAATAGGAACCTCAAAACTAAAAAATTCTACTACCAGTTAGTGTACCCCATGATTCTAGAGAAGAAAGCCTCCTTCTATGTCATTTATAATGGAGCAATGCCTATCGACATTTGTTTGAATTTTCATATACACAATACTATTTTTCAGTTTATCAGAACATACGATATCAATTATTCTAAATTTAATACGGGGTATATAGATTTAATGAAGCAGATTGAATGGTGTCTTTTGAATGATATAAAACTAATAAGCTTCTCAAAGGGAGATTTTTACTGGAAGCGCAGGTGGTGCAATACCGTTTATGACTATGAATATCATGTGTTTTACGACTCCAAACACCTTGTCACCGCTCTAAATACCAAAATATATTACTACAAAAAGAGATTCAAACAATATGTAAGGGAAAAAAATGTGATTGCATTCTACCACTCAAAAAAAGAATGGCTTATAAAACATATGTCTCAATTCAAGAACACATCCTGGATAGAAAAAACACCATTAACTTATGATGAAAAGGTTAATAATATTGAAAAACTTGATATTAATAGTAAAAAATACGCATTTCTTAAGAAATCGGTATTTGATTTTCTTTATGAGCATACTATAGAGAAGGAAAAAGATTTGGAAACCTATCTTTTAAAAGATTGCGCAAATTCATATTTAATCGTTGGTACTCAAAACAAAATCGTTTTAAAATATCATTCTAGTTAGGCAAGTGAAAAAAAATAGCTATACTTAGCATACACAGTAGCTTGTGGTTTTCTCTATTTAAACAAGGAATCGCCCTTAAACGTTAAACCTTGCAATCTTTTCAAAGAAAACTTGTTTTAGCAGTTGGAAGGTAAAGTAAATGGGGTAATGTTCTTAGTAAGCATAATATAGATCAACATGCATCTTCCAAATCTTAAAAGATATAATTTCACTCTAGATTTTTTTGAAAAAAGATCCATTCATCAGCTGTATAAAAGTGTTCTGAACGGTACCAATAACAGGGTTGTAAACAATAAAAAGTCTGGTCTAAAATATTGGAATATTATAGAAATAAAATTAATCCCTCCTTATTTAAAACCAGCAATCGTGGGATTTAACCCATCCATTAAAATCTCTAAATTTCATCGAACCTCTGGATATCTTGCTAACCTTGAACAATATACATGTGTAGAGGATTATATGAAGAATAAAATGGGACCGAAGCACAGAGCCAAAATTCGGAATCGTTTAAGAAGATTGGAAAAATGTTTTAACATTAGTTATAGAATTCATTACGGAGAAATAACCAAAACGGAGTATGACTATTTATTTGAGACATTTGAACATCTTATAAAAAGAAGGTTCACCCAAAGAGGAGAAGTTCACCAAAGCCTAGACAACTGGAACTCTTATAAAAAAAATTCGTTTCAATATATTTTGGAAAAAAAAGCCTCCCTCTTTGTTATATATGACAATGAAAAACCGATTGACATATGTCTGAACTATCATTTCCAAAATATTACAAACCATGCTATAAGGTCATATGATATTGACTATTCCAAATTCAGTTTAGGCAATGTTGACATTTTAAAACAGTTGGAATGGTGCTTTAATAATAATTATAAGATTTTTGATTTAATGTGGGGAGATCTAGAGTATAAGTCACGCTGGTGCAACGAAGTTTATGAGTATGAACATCATCTCTTCTTAAATAACGGTTTTATTCTTAATAACACGATAGCATTCCTACTAATCCTTCTTTATAGGTTCAAGGATTTTTTAAAGGAAAAAAAGAGTTCTATTTCATACCTTAAAATTAAATCTATTTTCAAAGAGAAACTCCAGTTGAATCAAAGAATTGCAGAGCCGTTATTTTATATAAGTGACCATACAGAATTTCAATTAACCGAAAACGCTATAAAAATAGACATTCATACCCCTGATTACGCTTTTTTGAGAAAACCCACTTATGATTTTCAGTTTACTTATGTAGAATCATCCAATGATATAGCGGTATACAAGATGAACAACCAAAATAAATTGTTCTTAATTAAGAGCGAAAAGTTTAACCGAAAGATTGTTTTAAAGTAATACATTTAACTTTTAATCTTTGCATCTTTTTTAGAAGTAAGCTAACAACAAGATGTTCGCATTAAATAGTTTATACTATAACTTTTTGAATATAATAAAGAGCCTCATTTACACTACTCCCCATCTGTAAGACAGCTTAAAGGTATTTCTTGGCACTATCCCTCTAAGTGTGTAAGTTACAAATAACGAGGGTTTGACTTTTATTTAAAGTCTGACCCTTTTTAGGACAGGTCTAAATTCAACAAGTTTTAATATGGTCGGTCCATATCGCCCATTCGGCATCCGGCACTAAAATCAGTAACTTCTTTCTGCTGGCAGTATTTGTTATTTGTGAATATTTCAAATTAAACAAAAAAATAGCGGGGGCATGCCCCCGCTATTTTCTATTTACACACTTTATGAGATAGTCCTTTTAAAATATTTTCTTTAATCGCTCCTAATCAAAACTGATTACTTCAAACTCAGACCTTCTATTTATCCTATGCTTTTCTTCACTACAAGGAACTTTACCGTTACACTCATTCAATAGTTGTTCCTCTCCATGTCCTTCTATGGTTAGCCTATCAGATGCAATTTCGCCCTTATTTACCAAATATTCCTTAGTGCGTTCCATTCTTCTTTTGGAAAGCCATTTATTATAATCTGACGCTCCCCTGGAATCTGTATGGGAGGCAATCATTAATTTTACCGTTGGAATCTCTTTAAGAATTACTGATAATGCATCCAGTACTTCAGATGATGTTTTGTTGATATAAGATGAGTTAAAGTTGAAATGCACATTTCCAAGGTCTTTAATTCTATTTTCAATGTCCCTTTTTCGCTGGTTTTCAGCATCAATCTTGGCTTTTTCCAAAGCAGCCAACCGTGCTTTTTCCTTCTCTTGGGCCAATCGCTCGGCCATGGCAGCTTCTTCTTCGGCCAATTTAGCTGCAGTAATGGAATCTTGAACACGTTGTTGTTCCTTTTCCATTTCTTGGATCAAGGCCAATTTCTTTTCTCCTTTTTTTGTCAAGCCCTTTTTAACATTGAATCGGTATAACCCACTCACTGCATGTTGTAAATGATTGGAAGCCTTATCTGTATTCATTGACCATTTACCCGTAGAATTAAAATCCAACCCAAAACGGTCAGAAAACCAAGTCTTGATACCAATTATGCCATTAGTAGTGCCCCTTCCTTGGTTATTAGCATCAGTATATCCAATACCTCCTCCCAAATAAGGATCAAACCATTTAGAGCCGCCCCATATTTTATTCAATGAGTAAGTCACTCGAGCATCGACTGCATAATAACTAACATCTTCAGCTTGAATTGAATTATCGACCTTTTTTCCTGTTTTATACTTGCTATAGCTTGCAATCCCCTCTATACCAATACCGTTGGAGAAATAGCCCCCTACATTGATACGGGAAGGAAATGCTACCATGTTCCATTCATCGCTAACATCCAAAAGCTGATCGAACATGCCGCCAGAATCGTCGATGGCCGTAAAACCAATACCTATAACCCCAAAACTTTGGACAATACTGTCTTTTGAAGTAAGCTGTAAATCTTCTTGTGAAAAAACACCGTTTGAGGTAAACAATAACAATACCAGCATCGCGTTAAGTATGTAACTTTTCATAGGTCAAAATTTAGGGATAATAATGTCCAAAATTAAGGTAAAATGATGTATTGTAATAATTATGCACCTTGAATTGCAATTTTATTCGATAGATTGCCAAAAAAAATAAACATATCCTTCATTGTTCTTTATTGTTCTTTATTGT
>JAGLKG010000461.1 GCA_023141835.1 Maribacter sp.
ACCCCTTATTTTAATTTTTATGGGGGAGAGTTGGAATTTAAATTGATGAGCCTGCTTAAATATGATGCTGCCACAATTGGAAACCACGATTTTGACAATGGTATTGATGGGCTTTATGCCCAATTACCACATGCCAATTTTGAGCTACTATCGGCAAATTATGATTTTAGAAATACGGTGCTGAACGGACATGTAAGACCCTACAAAACATACACTCTAAACAACTTAAAAATTGGTATTTATGGGTTAGGTATTTCCCTTAAAGGTTTGGTGACCAAGAAGTTGTACAAAGAAACACAGTATCTCGACCCATATGAACTGTCCATAGATATTGAAACCAAGCTAAAGGAAGAGGAAAAATGTGACCTGGTAATCTGTCTTTCCCATTTAGGCTACAATTACAAATCGGCAAACAGACCCGATGACCTTAAACTTGCTTCAAAAACGAGATATACCGACCTGATTATAGGGGGACACACCCATACGTTCTTGGATAAACCTACAGTTACTAAAAATGCAAGGGAAAACAATATTTTAGTTAATCAAGTGGGCTGTTATGGTATAAATTTAGGGAGGATTGACTTCTATTTTGATTATCAAGAAAATTTAAAGGCCACGGGCACTAGTATTTTGGTTTAAATATCTGAACTCAAAATAATAAATTCAACAATCTCCTTCAATTCATCTTCCAAAGAAATCTTGGGGTACGGTTTATTGGCTCTTCTATACCAATAACCTGCATTCCATGCATCTCCCTCTTTTCTATGTAAATACCCATGGATACAACTTCCTAAGGAACTATGAATTTCCTGGGCAATGTCATGTGAAGCTTCCCAATTACCTTTGGCATCAAACCACAATGCTTTCAATGCCGGTGACCATTTAGCAGGTGGATTATTCTCTTTAAGAGTTCCACGGAATTGTTTATAATTATTTAGAGTCATCATGAAAGTTTTTTGATCAATTTACCTACGGTTAAGCCCTGTACAATAATTGAGAATACCACAACAACGTAAGTAATCACCAAGAACAAATCGCGGTGCATATCTTGGGTAAGTCCCAAAGCGAGGGCAATCGATATCCCTCCTCTTAGACCTCCCCAGGTCATTATTAAATTGGTGTTCGGTACAAAATCCAGTTTTTCCTTAAAAAAGTTGATAGGAAGCAACAATGACAAATACCTACAGATCAAAATTATGGGAATCGCCAGCAGGCCTGCAAACACATAATTTACCTCAAAGGCAAGTACCAAAATTTCCATGCCTATTAATACAAATAACAGCGTATTCAAAAGAATGTCTATCAATTCCCAAAACTTATCGACATAGGTCTCCGTAATTTCAGACATGGCACTATCTCTTAAGGTATCGTTACCTACCACCAATCCTGCCGTTACCATTGCCAAGGGTGCAGATAGGTGTAATTTTTGGGCGATTACGGTCCCCACCATGACCGTTGCTAGGGTAATGATAACTTCGATATCATAATCATCTATCGATTTCATTAGGCGATAGGTAATCCAACCCAGAAGCAGTCCTAACATAATACCACCGATTACCTCAACTCCAAACAATTCCAATACTTCAATTGCGCCTACATTTTCACTTCCTGAAGAGGCGAATTGAAATATCGTCAGGAAAACAACTACCCCAACTCCATCATTAAAAAGTGATTCCCCTACGATTTTCGTTTCCAACTTTTTTGGAGCCCCCGCCTTCTTCAATATACCCAACACTGCAATGGGATCTGTAGGTGAAATCAATGCCCCAAATAGCAAACAGTATACATATGCCACATCCATCCCAAAAAGCAGTAATAGATAATAGATTGCCGTGCCCACTAAAAATGTAGATACCAGTACCCCAAGAGTAGAGAAAACCAAAATAGGCCATCGTTGAACTCTGAGTTGTTGAAAATTGGTATGTAATGCTCCTGCGAATAGCAAAAAGCTAAGCATGATATCCAACAGCAAAGTTCTAAAATCTATCTGTGTTATGATATATTTCTCAACATTCAATAAGGTGTCATCAAAATAACTCAGAGCAAAAACAGCCAATGTAAATGCTATGGTAATAACCATTAATCCTATTGTATTAGGTAATTTCAGAAAACGAACATTCAGAAACCCAAAGGCTGCAGAAAGAAATACTAGTATAGTGGTTATTAGGAAAAGGTCCATTTTGCTATCGGGTTTAAATCAATTTGAAATTGCTTTGCCAAAAGTAATTCTTTTACAAAGATGTCCACAAGCAAAAATTTATCTTAAGCAAACCTTGGGATTTAGATAAAACATTTTTTCCACCCCTGTATTGCTCCGTTGTCATGTAAATGGGGATAGAGAAATGGTGAAGTAATGGATAATGAAATGTGGTGGTTTTCCTTTGACGTTGCCTGTATCACCAACCGTTGCTAGCATCGTTT
The DNA here is from genome assembly GCA_023141835.1 of Maribacter sp. Lineage (GTDB taxonomy): Bacteria > Bacteroidota > Bacteroidia > Flavobacteriales > Flavobacteriaceae > Maribacter_A. The sequence goes on from JAGLKG010000461.1 coordinate 2,422, forward strand.
CCGGCAAATATATCAATGCCTTTTGGATTATTGAAGTTCCCCTCGGATAGGCCCAGAATGAATCAACGGCCCCACTGTTGGTCGTTGACCCACTAACAGGGATATTCATCTTCTGCGGTATGAAAAACCCTAGAATTAATATTGCCAAAGGTATATACAACGGCTTTCGGGTGTAACGATCTCACCAAAGCAAGAGAAAGATTGAGACCAATGCTGTCCAAAATCGCCTAGTTGTATTGGTTATCATTCATTTTTATTAAACATTTAGAGCATCAATAGAAAATCCTGTTCTGATATAATCAGAACACCTAAACTCTCAGCTTTGGTCCTTTTGCTGGGCCCCATTTTATCACCTGCCACCAAAAATGCGGTTTTTGAGGAAATTGATGAACCTACCTTGCCTCCATTATCCTCAATCATTTTTTTAAGCTCGTTACGACTAATAGTTTCAAAAACACCTGAAACCACGAAAGTTTTCCCCTTTAATATTTCAGTCTGGTTTAAAAGCTTATCAGCAGATAATTCAAATTGCAATCCGTAACTTTTTAAGCGCTCTACATTCTCTAAGTTTCTTTCATTTTGAAAAAACTCGACCACGCTATGTGCAATTCGGTCTCCGATTTCGTCAACAGCAATCAATTCCTCAACCGAAGCGGCCATTAAAGCATTAATACTTTTATAGGCTTTCGCCAATTTCTTTGCCACCGTTTCACCAACAAATCGAATTCCCAAAGCAAATAGAACACGTTCAAAGGGAATATTGACGGATTCTGAAACTCCATTCACTAAATTCTCCGCTGATTTTTCAGCCATACGTTCCAAGGGCATAACCTGCTCCTTGGTCAAGATATATAAATCGGCATAATTTCGAATGAGTCCTTCTTTGAAAAGTAACTCAACCGTTTCACCTCCCAGCCCTTCGATATCCATAGCCTTTCTCGAAATAAAATGCTGAATCCTCCCTGTAATCTGGGTAGGGCAGCCATAGAAATTGGTGCAATAATGTTTGGCATCACCCTCGGTTCTTATCAACTCGGTGTGGCATTCAGGGCAATGGGTGATGTATTGCGTGGGTTGTGACCCTGAGGAACGTTTTGAGAAATCCACACCGATTATTTTGGGTATTATTTCTCCTCCTTTTTCAACAAAAACCGTATCTCCTTCTCGAATATCCAATTTTTCAATCTGGTCAGCATTGTGCAGG
>JAGLKG010000462.1 GCA_023141835.1 Maribacter sp.
CAAGTTCGATTCTTGGTGAGGTCACTTTTTAACTTTCAAATTAATTCAATATAATGTAAAAAGTATTGATTATCAGTGTTTTATGTTTTTTTGGTTTCAAATGATATCATTTGAAACCATTCAAACGAGTTCACAAATCGTCAACATTTTTTCTAAATGTTTTCGTATTTCATAATTGTTTATTTTTAACCTGTTAAATAAACGATTTGCTGCTGATTTGACTTTCGTCTTTAATTAAGTTTAACTTAAAGACGTTTGTTATGCGCACTACTCACACATTTTCTATCCTATTTTGGATATACGCCAAAAGAATTAAGAACAATCAGGCACCCCTTTATGCCAGAATAACCGTAGATGGGAAAAAACTCAACATCAGCTTGAAAAGAAGAATTGATACGCAACTTTGGAATCCCGAAAAACAGCGTATCAAAGGAACGGGTTCAAATGCCAAAAGTCTTAATCAATACCTTGATGAAGTACACGCTAAACTATTTCAATGCTATCAAGAATTAAGGGCGAATGATAAGCGTATTACTCCTCAAACGATAAAAACCAAATTCTTGGGTGATGATAAGACAAAGTATTTTACACTTACAGATATCATTACTTACCATAATGATAAAATGTTTCACAAATTACATAGAAATACTTCTCGGCTCTATTTAACCAGTCAAAAATACATCCTACTTTATTTGAAAAAGGAATATAAGGTTGATGACCTAGAACTAACGCTGCTTGACTACAAATTTATCTTGGGCTTTGAAAATTTTCTACGGGGTTATAAGCCTAAACATTATCAAAAACAAATAGGCAATAATGCGGTGATGAAACATATTCAGCGCCTACGAAGAATGGTCACTTTAGCACATGATATTGAATGGACTCACCAAGACCCGTTCCGTAAATTCAAGCAAAAATTGGTCCCAACACATAGGGGATTCCTTACTAACGGAGAATTGGAACGCATAGAGGAGCTGAAACTTGATTCTGTTCGACTTAAAACGGTAAGGGATTTGTTCGTATTTAGTTGCTATACCGGTATCAGCTATATAGATATAATGCTCCTAACTGAAGAGAGCTTGGTTCTAGGTTTGGATAAAACAAGGTGGATTGCAACACAGAGACAAAAGACCAGGAATCCAGTTAAAATTCCTTTATTGTCCAAGGCTTTCAACATAATCAAGATTTACAGAGAAGATAAACGGTGCCAAATTCATAATTCCCTATTTCCCAGAATATCAAATCAAAAAGTCAATTCCTATCTAAAAGAAATTGCAACAGCAGCTGGTATTCAAAAGAACCTAACCTTTCATATGGCTAGACATACCTTTGCGACAACCGTGACAATGACCAACGGAGTGCCAATAGAAACCATTTCCAAAATGTTAGGACACAGAAAGCTAACTACAACACAAATTTATGCTAAAGTAATTGAGCAAAAGGTATGTGACGATATGCAAATGCTTCGAGAGAAATTGGAAGGAAAAGTTCAAATAGACGAATTCCAATGATTTGAAAAATAGAAATTCAAGAATACCCGACCTAGTACGGTGGACTCTTTGATAATTTCAAAGGACTTTGAAGTTGTGCCATAAAAGGTGAATTAACGAAACTACTAAAAGAGACCACAAAAGGGACACACTTGGGTAAGGATTTATAAGTTTGGAAATCAGTCCCACAAAATGGCCGTTTTAAGGGACACAAAAATTATTCTTTATTTTGAAATAACCATTAATCTGCATTTTATTGAATGCGTATAAAACATATTGTAAATA
>JAGLKG010000463.1 GCA_023141835.1 Maribacter sp.
CTGCCATTCCTGTACAAATTGTGGCCACATCGGGTTTTATAAACTGCATGGTGTCGTATATTCCAAGTCCGGCGTAAATGCCCCCTCCTGGGGAATTAATATAGATTTGGATATCTTTTGAGGAATCGGCACTCTCCAAAAACAGTAGTTGCGCTTGCACAATATTGGCCACCTGATCATTTATTCCAGTTCCAAGGAAGATGATACGATCCATCATTAAACGAGAGAAAACGTCCATGGCAATAACGTTCAACTGTCTTTCCTCGATTATGTTGGGCGTCATATTTGTTGGATACATGCTGCTTAGGATCTTATCATAATACATGCTGCTTATCCCCTGATGGTTTATTGCGTAATTTTTGAATTCTTTTCCGTAATCCATGTAGTTTGTATTCAATATTTTTGATAAAAAAGGTGCCGAAAATCATGGCTTCGGCACCGTAAATATACTTATTTTAATGAGACATTTTTAGCAAAGGGCTTTGCTTTTTTGCCTATAAATTATTCGTAAACTTCTTTGACGAAGTTTTCATAAGTAACTTCTTTTGCCTTTAAATTTACTTTCTCCTTATAAAGGGTAAGTAATTTTTGGCTCATCAATTGCTCGGATAGACGTTTGACCTCATCTTGATTACCCAATACCCTTGCTGCAATAGTATCCAATTCTTCTTCCTGCGGATTCAACTGCCCGAATTGTGCCATTTGAGATTTGATAAACCCTTTGGCAAACTCCTTAAGTTCGTCAAACTGGATTTGTATGTCATTATCCTTGATGATCTTACCTTCGATCAATTGGTATCGAAGCCCCTTTTCAGATTTTTTATATTCCTCATTGGCCTGGTCCTCTGAAAGTGGTTGTTCTCCAGTCGTTTGAATCCATTTGGTAAGGAATTCAGAGGGAAGGTCGAACTTGGTGTTTTCAATAAAATACTCCGTAATGTCGTTCAATAATTTTTGATCGGATTGTTGCTCAAATTGTTTTTCAGAATCTTCTTTGATTCTATCTTTTAGCGCTTTGGCCGAGGTGATCGTACCTTCACCAAAAAGCTTGTCGAACAATTCCTGTTCAAGTTTTGCTGGCTCTCTTTCATTGATTTCCTCTACTGTGAAAGAAACCTCCACATTCAATGTATCCGCTTTTTCTTGTGAAATGCCCATTACGCTGGAAAGTAGGTAGTCTTCCTTAAAAAGACCTTTGGTCTTAATGGTTATTTCTTCGCCCACCTTCTTTCCGATCAAACTATCCAAAGCTTTTTTGCTTTTGATCTTATCCAGTTCTAAAGTGGTCTTATTGTTAATCTCCTCGGCTTCATTATTAAAGACGCCGGTTACTTCATGATCCTTGGCAACAGTATCCTTGCTTACCAACTTACCATATTGCTTTTGAAGACGAAGAACCTGCTCATCTACCATTTTCTTATCTGCAACAATTTTATAATGCGTTAGGTTTTTTTTGGTTTTAAGGGGGACTTCAAAATTGGGGGCCAGACCCAATTCGAACTCAAAACCCAATTCATCTTGGTCCCAATCAAAATTATCTTGTTGTTTTGGCAAAGGGTTCCCGAGAACATCCAATTTCTCTTCGGTAAGATATTTGTTGAGGTTGTCTTGAAGCAATTTATTTACCTCATCGACCAATACGGCCTTGCCATATTGTTTTTTGATAAGCCCCATTGGTACATGTCCTTTTCTAAAGCCTGGAATGTTGGCTTGTTTTCTATAATCATTAAGAATACTTGCTACCTTATCTTGGTAATCATCTTTTGTAATAGCAACTTTTACAACTGCATTTAAATCGTCGATCTGCTCTTTTGTGATATTCATTTGCGTATCTAATTTTGCATAAATAAAATGGGATGCAAAAGTAGTATAATTTATATGCCCCAGCAAGTTTTTAAGTCACTGGATTTCAAACAGTAAATCAACTTTTTTTATCTTCTTTTAATAAAGAATAAAGTATGGACTGAAGAAAGGAAAGCAGAAGACTGAAAAGTAGTGCCCACCAAATACTATTGACCGTAAAACCAGAAATTAGATTATCGGCAAGTAGGATTATCAATGCATTGATAATCAAAAGAAAAAGCCCTAAGGTCAAAATAGTTACTGGTAATGTTAAGATGACCAATATAGGTTTAACTATAAAATTTAAAAGACTCAATACAATGGCAACTATTATGGCTGTAGTATAGGTGTCTACTCCAACCCCTGGTAGGATATTGGAAAGTATAACCACTGCAAGCGCGCTCAAAAGTATACGTAAAATGAGTTTCATGGAAAGATGTTTGAATACAATAAAAAAGGTATCGAAATTTCGATACCTTTAAATGAATTAATTAATGTAAAGACCTGTATAATCCAACGGATTTACTCCTGGTAAATCCGATCCGTACTTTGCGTTTATTGAATCTATGAACAAATTGGCCAATAAGGCTGAACCTCTTGGTGAGGGGTGTACGCCATCCAATGAAAAACCACCACCTGTTCCATAAGTACCCGTTACGGTACTACCATCCGAAAGGGTAACACCCGATTCAATAAATGAATCATAGAATGTATCGGAATCGACAAAAGCCAAATCATATTGGGTGGCCAAAGCTGCAATGGTTTGATTGTATTCATCTTGTGCCGTAGTAACGGCTAACTGTTCTGAAGGAGTCAACACCCATTTGTCTTCCATAGGGTAGGTAATGCCGTTAATGGCCAACAATCCAGCATTGGCAGCAGGAAGTCCCAGATTTTGAAGTGTTTCGAAGGCCTCTTGATTGAGTTCTGCAATTTCAGTTTGACTAGGAAATACAATCAAATCATCTGCTGTTGCTTGGCGTGCCTGTCCATAAAGGAACCCAGTCACGGCTGCAGTCGCTGCATCTACATTAAAAGATAACAATACATTGGTTATTTGTGCTGATAAATCTACCAAGGAATCATCCGAAATGACCAAGGCACTAGCCGCTGTTGTAGAAAAGGTAATAGCTCTTTCGGGTACTCCTAGTGCTCCGAACACCTGATTCAACAGGCTAAAGTTTTCATTTAAAGTTGGTATTTGAGGGCCAAAAGCTGGATTTGTCGGGTCTAAAGGATTATGTGGTACCGTGGTAAAGTATGGTGTTTTTGTTACATCGGGAATATTAGCTATGACGCCATCCGCGCCCTGGGCTGTCAATGCCTGCAACAGTCCATTATAAACACTAGCAAATACGTTGGGGTCAGTAATATCCGAACTGCCATAGGTAGTAGGGTCTAAATTTCCCGTTTGGTCCTGACCATTCCCACCAGCGGTAGCATAGTTTAAAATATCATTGTTACCTATCCAAAGCGAAAAAAAACTGGGGTTTTGGGCTGCCGCATCTCCGATGACTGTTGTTGTTGGGCTTGAAGCGAATCTAGCAAAATATGGGTTTGCCAATCCGGGCGGGACCCCAGCGGCGTTTCCATAACCAGGTGCAACTAAATGATAACTTTTTGCGCCTGGAACCCCCATATTATTAAATGTACCAGAAAGTACATTGCCTATTTCAGTAGAACCTGTTCCAGGGACCGGAGTTGGTACAGGGGAGCCAGAGGCAAAGGATAAAAATAGGCGATTACCCAAAATTGGAGTGCCTCCCAAAGTTGCCCCTCCAAGGTTATCTGCCATCAAAGGAATATTAAAAGCTCCACCACCTACAAGAGCGAAATTAGAGGCCAACATATTTGGAAAGGAAGCCATTTGTCCATCAATGAATAAGGCGGCATCCGAATAGCCAGCGGTTAATGAATTACCTACGGATACGTAGTTTGAAAAATTGGCTGAACCACTGGTGTATTCCACCAGTGTTGGCTCATTTGGACCAGCCTCGATTGGCGATGTGTCATCATCACTACAAGAGACAAATACGAACCCAAAAATTGCCAGTAATGCAAGAATCTTTTTCATGAGGTTGTTTTGAGTTAATCGGATTAAACCTGTTATACTCAAATTTAGGTAAAATTATAACACGCACAATGTAAAGGATGGAAAATTATGCATGCATAATAAATCTACATTCCCCTTATTGATTAATGAAGGTCAAGGTCTTGTCGAAAAACTGAACGGGATTTTCTGCATGAAGCCAGTGTCCCGCATTATCAATTGTTTCTAAAGTGGCCGAAGGAAAGTGCATCCTAATAAGATTAATATCAGAATGGGTAACGTACTCTGATTTGTCTCCCCTTAAAAATAAGGTTGGACCCTTGTATGTATCAGAAATCCCTATATTTTCTCCAATTTCGTCTATTTTACGGCTTAAAACCTCTAGATTGAAACGAAAACCAAGCTTTCCTTTTTCAACCCAATACAGATTTTTTAGCAGAAACTGTCTGATGCCTATCTCAGATATATGACGACCTAACGCTTTGTCGGCATCACCCCTCGAATGTATTTGACTAAAGTCTAATTGGCTTAATCCATGTATGATATTTTGATGATGTGGGGGATAGTATTTGGGAGCAATATCGCAAACAATCAATTTATTTACCAGGGACGGATAACTAACGGCAAATTGCATGGCGGTCTTTCCGCCCATTGAATGCCCTATGATTATGATGTTCTCCAGTTGATGCCCTTCCATATATAATTTGAGGTCATTCGCTAAAGCGTCATAATAAAATGTTTCTGAATGAAAGCTCTTTCCGTGATTACGTTGATCTATAAGATGTACTTGAAATCCCTCATTTGCGTATCTCATCCCTAAAGATTTCCAATTATCAGACATGCCCAGAAAACCATGTAATATCAATAGGGGTCTGCCTTCTCCCAATATATTCGAATGAAGTAGCGGATTCATAGTAGCTTGTTCAAATACATGTTCACCACATTTTCAAACCCTAAATATAGAGATTCACAAATAAGCGCATGACCAATGGACACTTCTAATAAATTAGGAATGTTTTCCTTAAAATATTTAATGTT
>JAGLKG010000464.1 GCA_023141835.1 Maribacter sp.
TTGTCCATACTGATTTTATGTAGCTGTTTTTCCTGCGATTTATTTATTTCCAAGGAAAAAAGGACCCAGGAGTTGGTCAATCAAGAAATGTTGACCATTGATTGGAACGATGTGGACAATTATCCTTTATTTGAAGGTTGTGATGAAACGGTATCCAAAAGTGGTCAACGGGAATGTTTTGAATCGGAATTGTTAAAACATTTTTCAATCACTTTGCAAGGGTTTGAATTTGTCATAGATCCAAAGGTCAATAAAACGGTACTTGTTGATTTTTTGATTAATCAGGAGGGGAAAGTATCGGTCTTGCGTATTGAAAAAGACAAAGCAATTGATGTCCTTATGCCTGAGTTCAATGGTATTGTTTCGCAAAGTCTAAAAAATTTACCACCATTGGCTCCCGCTTTGAAAAGAGGGATTCCCGTAAATGCGAAGTTTAGAATTCCAATAGCTTTAAATAGCGATTAGACATGGACCGTGAGATATACCAAAAAACTAAAAACTTGTCCAACGAAAAAATCATATTAGGGATAGATCCAGGAACCACGATTATGGGTTTTGGACTCATCAAAGTGGTCAATAAGCAAATGAAGTTCATTCAGATGAACGAATTGATGCTCAAGAAATACGATGACCCCTATACCAAACTGAAACTTATTTTTGATAGGACCTTGGAATTGATTGATACGTACCATCCCGATGAAATTGCCATTGAGGCCCCATTCTTTGGGAAAAATGTACAGTCGATGCTAAAGTTGGGACGCGCACAGGGAGTTGCCATGGCAGCCGGACTTTCTAGGCAAATACCCATTACGGAATATTTGCCTAAGAAAATTAAAATGTCAATCACTGGAAACGGAAATGCCAGTAAGGAACAAGTTGCCAAAATGTTGCAAAATACCTTAGGATTAAAATCACTTCCCAAAAATTTGGATAGTACGGATGGATTGGCAGCTGCTGTTTGCCATTTTTACAATGAGGGTAGGATAGAAGTGGGTAAAAGCTATTCTGGGTGGAGTGCTTTCGTAAAACAAAACGATTCTCGAATTAAGAAGTAAACAGTATTTGGTGAACAGTAAGCAGTAAATAATAATAGGTGAGCATGAAGTATAAGTTTCAAAATCTTTTGGCCTACCGTAAATCTGTTGATTTGGCTATGGGAATGTTCGAAATGACCAGGAGATTTCCGAAGGAAGAGAAATACTCTTTGACAGATCAAATTCGAAGGTCTTCTCGAAGTGTACCTGCAAATATTGCCGAATCGTATGCTAAACGTCTCTATCCAAAACACTTTATCAGTAAATTACCGGACAGTGACGGAGAAAACTTAGAGACACAGTCTTGGCTTGAATTTTCGTTAAAATGTAAATATATAGATGAAGAAATGTATAACAGGCTTCTTATCCTAAGTCAGGAAGTCGGTAAGTTGATATTTTATATGATTAATAACCCAGAGAAATTTGACTCAAAATAAAACTGTTCACTGATTACGGTTCAGTGATTACTTCAGAATGAGCGGTATCTACATCCATATTCCATTTTGTACGCAGGCTTGCCATTATTGCGATTTTCATTTTTCGACAAGTTTGGGAAAGAAAGAGGCAATGGTTCTGGCCTTACAAAAAGAGCTCCTATTGCGAAAAGATGAGTTTGCCGATGAACTGGTTGAGACCATTTATTTTGGGGGAGGAACACCCAGTGTATTAAAGATTGACGAATTACAATTGTTGATTGATACGATTTATGCTAATTATCGGGTCATTGAAAACCCCGAAATAACCTTGGAGGCGAATCCAGATGATTTAATTCAGGATGCCGCCCTGAGCGCAGTCGAAAGGCAAAGGGCGGTTATCTTTAAAGACTATAAAAAAATTGGAATCAATCGACTAAGTATTGGTATCCAATCTTTTTTTGAGCAGGATTTAAAGTTGATGAATCGGGCCCATAATGCCAAAGAAGCCAAGGAGTGTATTGAAATGGCAACACGTTATTTCGACAATATTTCAATTGATTTGATTTACGGAATTCCAGATATGACGAATAGACGATGGGTACAGAACATTAAAAAAGCCCTTTCTTTTGGTATTTCACATATATCAAGCTATGCTTTAACGGTAGAGCCCAAAACAGCTTTGGCTAACTTTATCAAGACGGGGAAAGTGAAACCTGTTGATGATGAGGTTGCCCAAAAGCATTTTCATAGTCTGTATGAAATCTTGACCAAGGAAGGGTATGACTGTTATGAAATATCCAACTTTGGAAAGCCAGGATATTATTCTAAAAACAATACCGCCTATTGGTTGGGCAAAAAATATATGGGTATAGGACCTTCGGCCCACTCTTATGACGGGGAATGTAGAAGTTGGAATATTAATAACAACCCAAAATACATCAAGGCCATAGGGAACAGTGAATTGCCCCGTGAAATTGAAATCCTTTCAGAAACTGATAGATATAACGAATATGTAATGACCGGGTTACGAACAAGCTGGGGCGTATCCTTATCGAGGATAAAAAATGATTTTGGTAATAATTACTTGGACTATTTGAACAAACAGGCAGCCAAATACCTGGAACAGCAGTTGTTGCATATAGATAGAGAGCATTTAATTACTACTAAAGACGGAAAGTTTTTGGCCGATGGGATTGCCAGTGATTTGTTTATGATTAATTTAGGATGAATATTACTTGTCATTCCTGCGAACTTGCCTGCCAAAAACGGTAGGGGGCAGGAATCCATACTGTATGGTTTTTGTCTGTTCGAGCGCAGTCGAGAACTAAAAATACTAACCGCTAACGACGTCTCGACTTCGCTCGAAGGGACATTGCGTATATGCTTACTACCATTAAATACAATAATAGAAATTACAGTATAGACTTATCCAAACCCTTGGATATTTCAATTCCGATGACGGGAGAGGCATCCAATGTCAATGCATGGAATATAGATTATCCAAAGATTGAACCGCATACGGAGGGAGAGTTTATTGGAGCTGTTTCCCAGGGTGCATCAATCAATTTTAATGATATTTGGTTCAATCCTCATGCCCATGGAACGCATACCGAATGTGTTGGTCATATTACCGAGGAGTTCCACTCCATCAATAAAAATTTAAATCGGTTCTTCTTTTTTGCAGAGGTTATTACCATTGCTCCGGAAAAATATCAAGACGATTTTGTGATATCAAGAAAGCAATTGCAATACGCTTTCGGAAATAAGAAGCGAGATGCCTTGGTGATACGGACTTTGCCCAATCTCCAAGATAAAGTATCTAGACAATACGGCAATACCAATCCACCATACTTATTGGAAGAGGCAGCTCAGTTCTTTACCAACAAAGGGATTGAGCACTTGCTGATAGATTTACCTTCTGTGGATAAGGAGAGAGATGCAGGTGCACTTCTTGCACATAAGGCATTTTGGAATTATGAAGGCGTTATTCGAAAGCAGGCCACTATTACCGAATTCATTTTTGTTCCCAATTCTGTTGAGGATGGCACCTATTTTCTTAATTTACAGCTAGCCCCTTTTGAAAATGATGCGTCTCCGAGTAGGCCTGTTTTGTATAAATTGGAATAATATGAAGAAACTAATAAAATTGGAAGAACTAATGATGTTTGTCCTTGGCATATTCATGTTCGGTTTGCTTGGTTATAAATGGTGGTGGTTTTTGGTATTGATTTTGGCACCTGATATTGGTATGGTAGGTTACGCCTTTGGCAATACCATCGGGGCAATGGCCTATAATCTTTTTCATCATAAAGGATTGGCCATTCTACTGTATTTTTTGGGAATGTATTTTTCCTTCCCTATACTACAACTAATCGGGATTATCCTATTTTCCCATGCGTCTATGGATAGAGTTTTTGGGTATGGATTAAAATACAACAAAGGATTTAAGTATACCCATTTAGAGGAAATAGGAAATAAAAATGGATAGTTTAATCGAAGTCTTTTTGGGACTGATTCTTGGCGCGATAATCATGTATTGGTTGTCTTCCCTATTTGGAAAAAAGAAAAAGAGAGAACAGACAGAATATCAGTCTACGGTACTGCTTGAAAAAATCAAAAGTGTTTGCAAGTTGATTTCTGTTGAAGGCGATTTCGCCGAAATTTATAAATACGAGAATACCAAGGAACGTTTTTTGAGCTTGGTTAGCAGTAAAAAGAAAGCTTTGATTGTGATCAACGCCAAAGCGCAGATTGGCTACGACCTTCAAAAAATATTCATGCATGCCGATAATGAAAAGAAAATAATAGTCCTGACCAATTTTCCTGAACCCGAAGTGATTTCAATTGAGCCCGAATTGGAATTTTATGATATACAAAATGGACTCTTCAATGCATTTGCTCCTAATGACCTAACACAATTGAACAAAGAGGCTAAAAAACATATTTTGGATAAAATCCCTGAAAGTGGTTTAATGGATACAGCCAAACGGGAAGCATTGGAAGCGGTATTGTTGATTGAAAAAATAGTTGAGACCATTGGCTGGACACTGGATTATTCCGCACTAGAAATTTTCCAAAACCAAAAAGATCAGTTGAAAAAAGAGAACTGAATACTGTCAGGTAGAGCTAGGTCGAGACCTGTTTGAAAAATTATTAGGAATCGATATGGAAAAAATGGTCATACATTCTTATTTTTAACTTTTGCAATTCTATTTAAAGATTAAAAGAGAATATTATGAGAGAATTCGATACTAATTTTGCCCACACTGTTTATTTTTGGCTTGCAAATCCAGATAGTGAGGAAGACCGAACAGCCTTTGAGACCTCACTCCAGAATTTTTTGGATAATTCAGCCTATGCCAAGACAAATTTCATTGGGAAACCGCCCAAGGCGAGTAGAGATGTGGTCGATGGGTCATTTACGTATTCCTTGATCGTTACTTTTGAATCGGCGGAAACACAACAAAAATATCAGGTGGAACCACCTCACCTAAAGTTTGTAAAGGAAGCCAGTAGTTTATGGACAAAAGTCATTGTGTACGATTCCCAAGGGATTAATTAAGTCGGTATTGCGAGGAACTTGTGACGAGGCAATTTGTTGAAATTCTGGAAATATTTAATAAGATTGCTTCACATTGTTCGAAAAGGCGAAAGGAGTAATATTCTGTAGCGCATATGAACATAGAAGTGTTTAGGGAGTATTGCCTCTCGAAAAAGGGAATTACCGAAGAATTTCCTTTTGACGAGTCGACCTTGGTTTTCAAGGTTATGGGCAAGATGTTCGCTTTGGTCGCTCTAGAACGCATTCCTTCGCAAGCCAATTTAAAGTGCGACCCAGAGTGGGCGATTGCATTACGTGAAGAGCATGATGGCGTGATTACTCCTGGTTATCATATGAGCAAAGTGCATTGGAATACTATTTTTTTGGAAGAATTACCACCAAATCTTATTCGCAATTTGGTAGACCATTCTTATGATTTGGTGGTTTCCAAATTAACGAAAAAACTAAAAGCAGAATTAGATGCTTTAGAATAGGAGCTATGGAAAATCAACTTGGTTATATTGTAAACGATCTTAAGGAATGTTTCGATGGGAAACCCTGGTATGGTGATTCGGTTAAGAAAAAACTGGATAGTATTGATTGGCGTATTGTGAACGATCAGAACTATGGTTCAAAATCAATCGCAGTTTTGCTACAACATATAATCTACTGGCGCATTTTTGTTTTAAAGAAATTACAGGGCGATTCAGTATACGATATTATAATTGACGGCCAAACAGATTGGTCTGAAATCAGAATCGATAATGAACAGGAATGGACACAATTAAAGTTGGATATTCAAGAAACGCAAAAAGAGATTCTTGACTTTTTATCCAATTGTACAGATGAACTGCTAGAGCAAAAGGTACCCGGAAAGGACTATACTTTTGGACCTATCTTACGGAGTGTTCCCCAACACGATTTATATCATTTGGGGCAAATTGCTATGTTGAATACCAAGTCAAAAAGCAAGGTTTAATTATCTTTGCTGGTTAATAATCAGTTGTTTCCTAAATGCAAGACCCTTATTCGTTTTATCAAAATCAAATTTCCACTTTCGACGTGGCACTTTCGCAGGTAAAAAAACGTCTTTATGCTTCGAGTATGTTAAGATTGGCTGTTTTTTGCCTAACGACACTGAGTATCTATCTAGCCTTTGGTAGCACAAAGTTGGTTTTGGGTATAGCATTCATTGCCATTGTTCTTTTTATTTTTTTGGTTTTGAGGCATTCAGATTTACAACACAAAAGAGATAAGATAAAGGCGTTGTTGAAAATCAATGCTACAGAAATAGAAGTGCTGAATCGAAATTTCCATCACTTGCCTGATGGTAAGGAGTTTATTAACCCCGAACATTATTTTAGTCAAGATATCGATTTGTTCGGGCGGGGCTCATTTTATCAATACTTAAATAGAACTGCATTAAATCAGGGAAGTGAAGTCTTATCTTCTCTATTGTTGGAAAACTCAATCGACCATATTATACATAAGCAGAAAGCCATCAGTGAATTGGGCAAAAAGCCTGAATGGCGCCAAAATTTTTCGGCCATAGCCACTTTGGTCAAAACGGATACGTCATACAATGCAATTATCAAATGGCTACAGACATATAAAAGATTCGTGCCCAAATATATGGCCTATTTACCAATGCTGTTTTCTTTGGTTTCCCTTTTGGCCTTTAGTCTCTATTTTATGGATGTAATTAGTGGTTGGGGGGTGGTATTTTGGATGTTGATTGGTTTTGGGGTTACGGGCCGTTATTTAAAAAGAATCAATCAGCTTTCAGCACACACGTCCAAAATACAAAGCACTTTCCAGCAATATCAAAAATTGATTTTGGAGTTGGAGAAAACCAATTTCACTGCAGATTTGTTAAAGGAACAAAAGGCGGTCGTTGTTCATGATGCTGTAAAAACTTCTGGAATTCTAAAAGAGTTTTCCAGAATTCTTAGTGGTTTGGACCAAAGAAACAATATGCTTATTGGATTTTTGGGGAATGCATTTTTATTACGGGATTTACAACAATGTTTTAAGATTGAAAAATGGATTCAAAACCATAGTGTCGATGTTGAATCTTGGTTCAAAGTGATTGCTTTTTTTGATGCCTACAACAGTATGGGTAACTTCGCCTTTAATCATCCCCAGTATTCATTTCCTATTTTGTCTGATGGGAATAATGTTATATTGAGGTCAAGCGATGCAGGGCATCCCCTGCTAGATCCTAAAAAGAGTGTGTCGAATGACTTTCAAATAGATAAAGAGCAGTTTCTGATTATTACTGGGGCCAATATGGCAGGTAAGAGTACATTTTTAAGAACTATTTCGCTTCAAATTGTAATGGCGAATACAGGGTTGCCTGTTAATGCATCAAAGATTGAATATTCGCCGATTAAACTGGTTACAAGTATGCGGACTTCTGATTCGCTTGCCGATGAAGAGTCTTACTTCTTTTCTGAATTAAAACGCCTAAAATTTATTGTTGATGAGATTCAAAATGACCAATATTTCATTGTTCTGGATGAAATATTAAAGGGCACCAATAGTACAGATAAGGCCATTGGTTCGCGCAAATTCGTTGAGAAATTGGTAGGCTCAAAATCAACAGGGATAATAGCTACCCACGATTTAAGTCTGTGCGACGTTGCCAAGGAGTTATCCCAAATACAAAATTTTTATTTCGATGCTGAAATAATCGATAACGAATTGCATTTTGATTATAAATTCAAAAAAGGAATTTGCCAGAATATGAATGCTTCCTTCTTGTTGAAAAAGATGGAAATTGTCAACTAATTCTTTACACTAAACTCGGTTAAATTATGAAATACATTCTTCCCATATTGCGCTTTACAGCATGCATTTTTGTTTTTTCGGCTGTTCAGGATTCTCTTTTGGCTCAAGAACCATGGGAATGGGAAACAGTAATTTCCAATGGGCAGCCTACTGCTAGACATGAAGCCGGATTGGTAGCCTATAAGGACAAACTTTTATTGATTGGAGGAAGGCGTATCAATCCAACAGATGAATTTGATACCAAAACGAATGCTTGGACCGCCAAGAAGGCCACGCCAATTGAATTGCATCATTTTCAACCAGTAGTCATTGATGATGCCGTATATCTAATTGGGGCAATGACCGGTGGATGGCCGAACGAAAAACCTTTGGAGCGGGTAATCATATACTATCCTGAACGTGATGAGTATGTGTACAGTCACACAATTCCGGAGCATCGACGTCGTGGTGGGGCCGGAGCCGTTGTTTATAAAGGTAAGATTTATGTAGTGGGCGGAATTACGAATGGACATATGAATGGTTATCGCCCGTGGTTGGATGAGTATGATCCCCGTACCGGTGAATGGCGGGTATTGGAAGATGCCCCTAATTCCAGGGATCATTTCCAGGCTGTGGTTCTAAATGATAAATTATATGCTTTTGCCGGCCGTAGAAGTTCAAGAAAAACGAGTGAGGATATGAAGCTGACCATTAGCCATGGAAACATTTACGACTTTTCCACAGGTCGTTGGCAAACAGTTTCAAATAATTTGGCGATTCCTACCCAGAGGGCGGGGAATGCTGCCTTCGCATGGAAAAATGAAATTGTTGTCGGTGGAGGTGAGAGTGTGGTACAAAAACAAGCCCACAAAGAAGTAGAGGCATTCAATTCAAATACTGGTACATGGCGAATATGGCCTGCCATGCAAAATGGGCGTCATGGTACAGGATATGCCGTGATAGGGGATTATGTGTACATCGCATCCGGAAGTGGTAATCGTGGAGGAGGACCTGAACTGACCTCATTGGAGCGATTGAAACTGCCCATGAAAAACAACTTGACAAGCAATCAGGGTGTAGATGAGAGCGAGGTGTACAAGCAGTGGCACACGATAGAACTTTCGTTTAAAGGACCATATACATCGGAAAAAGCAAAGGAAAATCCTTTTTTGAACTATGCCCTTAACGTAGAATTTGTACATGGGGAAATAAAATATAACGTACGGGGATATTATGCGGCTGATGGGAATGCGGACGAATCAGGTGCCGATTCAGGAAATGTCTGGCAGGTTCGATTTGTCCCAGATCGGGTGGGAAAATGGAGTTACACGGCCCAATTGCATAAGGGAGATAGCATTGCTTTGGAAGCTGATTTGGGAAAGGCGCAATCAGATGTAATTCAGGCGGCGGCAGGTAATTTTATGGTAATGACATCCGATAAGGAAGGCACTGATTTTAGGGCGAAGGGTCGATTGGAAACCTCAAATGGTTATTTTCGATTTCAAAACTCAGGAGACTATTGGCTAAAAGGGGGGGCGGACAGTCCGGAAAACCTGTTGGCCTATGCCGATTTTGACGGAACCTATCGCATGACCACCTCAAACAAGGATGGTGAGGCAAGTACAACAGAAAAAATTCATACGTATGCACCACATTTGAACGACTGGCAAGAAGGGGATCCCACATGGAAAAATGGGAAGGGCAAATCATTGATTGGAGCTTTGAATTATTTGTCCTCGAAAGAAATGAACGTTGTCTATTTTCTGGCTATGAATATCAAGGGAGATGGTAAGGATGTTTGGCCTTACAGAGATCCAAAAGACTTTGCCCGGTTTGATGTCAGTAAACTGGAACAATGGGAAATTGTTTTTCAGCATATGCAATCCAGGGGGTTAATGTTGCATATGGTCCTACAGGAGACCGAAAATGAAACCATGCTGGATAATGGGGATACTGGAGTATTACGCCAATTATATCTGAGGGAAATGATGGCCCGGTTTGGACACCATTTGGCTTTGAAGTTTAATTTGGGTGAAGAAAATGGATTTGCTGATTTTACCCCCATTGCCCAGAATGATGCCCAGCGCAAGGCAATGGCTAGTTTTATCAAAAAAATAGATCCCTACGGCCACCCTGTATTATTGCATACCCATTCCCATGAGCCTGCACGGACCAATGTGTTGGACTCCATTGTTGGTTTTGCCGATTTGGACGGGCTATCATTACAGGTAGATCATCGTGAGGGGGTTGCCCGCATCGTTGAAGAATGGAAAAACAAGTCTAAATCATCGGGACATAATTGGTTAATAACCATGGATGAAATCGGAATGTGGCATACCGGCGCTGTGTCTGATTCGTTAACTCCCAATCACGATACGCTTCGAAGATATGTGCTTTGGGGAAGTTTATTGTCTGGAGCAGCCGGGGTGGAATGGTATTTTGGGGCAAATAACAAGCACAATGACTTAAATACTGAAGATTGGCGTACGCGAGATCGATTGTGGGACCTTACATATTACGCAATGGCCTTTTTTGAAAGTCATATTCCGTATTGGGAAATGGTTCCTGAACATTCACTTATTAATTCAAAAAACGCCTATTGTTTCAGAAAGACCAGCGAGGTCTATGTGGTTTACCTTCCAAGTGAAGGAAAATATACCATTGATTTAAGAGAGGCCAAAGGAGAATTTAGTCTGCAATGGTTTGATCCCTTAAATGGTGGAGAACTACAAATGGGGGCAGTCAAAATATTGAATGGTGGCAAAATCCGGGATTTGGGAGCTCCACCTTCAGTTAGCGGCGATACCACGGGAACACAAGACTGGGTAGCTTTAATAAAGAAAAAGGAATAGGTGTTCATCTTTGCGAGCGAAGCGAAGTAAACTTAATGTTTTGTTTTACAATTTAAGGGATTGCTTCGCTTCGCTCGCAAAGATGGTAACATTCTATAGGCTTTTGACCTGTAAGTCATGAAAGGCATCGGCCTGAAGTCTTAAAAGCGCCTCGGCCTTTTGCTTTTTGTAGGCATAAACGGCTTCTTCCTCTTCAATTTCACTATAAATCTTGTTGTTTAGGGCCGTATCGGTTGCCAAGATATTCTCCCGTTGTTGTACTTTTTGGGTTACCCAGGTTTTCAGAATACTTTCCTCTTCTTCCAATTTAATATCATACTCGCCCTTGGGGGCCAATAATTTGGCAATAATTGGGGAAGTCTCTATGGCCAAGAACAAAAGAAAAATAAAAAAAGAGGGAAACCATGGTAATTTCCCTAAAGCATTTATTCGGGCCATTAGTCCATCAAAGCCGTCGATAATGGGCTGGGAAGCTGCAACCGAATTTGCATATTCCAAGTTCAAATTGGCAATTTGGGTCTCTATGTCCGTTATTTTTTGTGTGTTTGTTTGCTTCAGTTGTTGAAGCTCCGCTAATGCAGAGTCGTGCTTTTCCCGTTTCTCGGAATAGACAGGGCCTTTGCCTAACAGCATGGTTCCCGCCGTACCCTCAGCCTCGGAAATATAGGTTTCATATAGGGCGTTGGTCTCTGCCTCTTTCGTAATTATTTCACCTTTCAATGCCGTAATGTCTTGATTTAGTTTTTCAACCACAGGGGTATATTGTAAAGCAATTTGGTCTTTGTTGGCCAATGTCAATTCGTTCTTTTGCTCCAAGAGTACTTGGTTTATTTCCTTTTCAAAGATTTTCATCTCTAGGGGCTTGGAAATGACCATAGCGATAATGATAGCCAAAATAATCCGAGGGGTGGCTTGCAGCAATTCGCTACTAAAACTGTCTCTCTTTTTTATCGTGGAAACGATAAACCGATCCAGGTTAAAAATCAATAGACCCCAAATGAGTCCAAAAAAAAGTGCTGTATAAATAGTATCGAAAACCGTATAGAGGGCATAAGCACTTGCCAAAAAGGCCATAACAGCGGTAAAGAAAACGGTGGCACCGATACCGGCATACTTGTTTTGCTCTCCTTGCGAACAGGTTTTAAGCAAAGAGGCATCTGCCCCTGAGCAGAGGATAAAAAAGTTCTGTAACATAGTGTTCTGATTTTGATTGATGATGCATATAGACAATTAGAACGCGGTTTTTAATAAAATGTTACAAAAAAGCCCCAAAATTTGGGGCTTTAGGAATGATTTGTGAGTTATAGTTGTTCTATATCTTAAATTTGGTATTCTGCTCATCTGGAAGATTTCGGGTTGTTAGCCGTCAAAACCAAGAAGATTTTTGGGACAACCTGGCAATGGTATTAATCGGTAGTAACGGGCGCAACATTTTCATAGAACCAAGGTGTATGTTGATTGGTTACAGCCACCCATTTCCATTTGTTCTTTTGTTTATGTGCGGTAAGTGTCATTAGGCCAATTTCTTTAAAGGTGGTGTCCGCAGGAATTTCCTTTTTGAACCAAAACATTTTCCATGAATAGTAGGCTAGGGCATTTTTCGAATCTATAACTCGTATCCTTGGCTGACCAGCCTCATAATAATAATCCAAGGAATCGTTCCCGGTCAGCATACTATGGAATTTGGAAACATTGTTCTTTCCTTCAAAATAGTACCCTTGGGAATTAATCCAAGTGGCATCTTCAGAAAACTGGCCCATTGCCAATTTAATATCCTTGTTGATCATGGATTGCTCTCGAATCGAAATCATTTGTGCAATGGCCAAAGAATCCCCTGAGGCGTTATAATTCTTCTCGGTAGCGGAGCTAGAGTTGTTGTATCCGCAGGAGACTAGTAATAATAGCCCTGATATTAAAATAAGAGTATTTGATAAAGCAAATTTAATAAGCTTCATGAAAGTGATTTTAGTTGTTTGGGATTGGACGGAAATACGACTCGGTGGATAATTCTACAATAGGTCTTTTTAATCCCTCGTGTCTGGTCCAAAGGTTTATTTTTTTTGATTTTTTAAGAATCTCTAGGGCCTTGTCCGAACTTATTTTTTTTCCTTCAAAATAAAAGAGAGCATCTTTTTTTGCCATTTCCATGACATGTTCCTCTGGGGACTTTGGCGAAGGTGGAGAAGGGGGTACTTCAATGATTTCTCCATTGAGGATACTTGGTGCAGCTGATGACGAAGGAACCTCTATGATTTCTCCATCTACATGTGATGGCGGAGGTGGTGGTGGGATATTACTCCTGTCACCTTTTCTAATTTTTCGAGGTTTTGAGTAAGTTGGTCTCATTAAATTTTCCTTTACCGCCAGTTTAACATAGGTCTCATAGAGCTTCATGACCTCTTTGTATTTCTGTTGTAAATCTTTGATACTTCCCTTACCTTTTTTAGAATAGGCGATACCTGCTTGGCCATAAAGGTTTCCCTCCTCCATTAATTTGTCAAACGCATCTAAAAGCTCATCGGAATACTTGGTTCTTTCCGTTGGAGGTTTTATGGGAGGTATTGGCGGTGGGATATTACTTTTAATTTGCTTTGTGACTTTAGGTGATGACGGCGGAGGTGGGAAATTGGGAAATGGCTCGGCCTTCTTCTTTTGCTTGTCAGACATGAGGCCATATACCTGTTTCAGGCGATTTACCTCTTTGCCAATGATTCTAAAGTCATCTTTGGACATGGCGTTGTACTTTTTGGCCAAGGTGTTATATTCTTTAATCTGTAATTTAGTTGCACCGTCTTGTGAAATACTTTTTAGAACGCTATCCGGGTGTTCAACTTTGCTTTTTTGTGCATTATTCATTTCACTATGAATCTTCCTCAAATAGTTAAGGTTGGCATTTCTATTTCTAGGCAGTGTTTTTATTGTATTGGCCAATCTGTTGTAGATAATGACTGTATCTGCAGGTGGCGGTGGCGGAATTAGTTTTTTATCTTCATCCGTTAGTTCACTTGGTTTTTTAAAGACAGTCTGCCCGTTCTTAACAAGCTTCATATAAGGAGCGTAAGGTGAAATGGGTCGCTTTATTTTTGGTCTATTGGCACGGGACATTCTAAAAACCATACCGCCCAAGTCGGAAAAAAGCACATCCAACAGCATTTGTTCATTTTTTGATTTATGAATATAATGAGTGCCGCTATTTTTTAGGGTGTTATATACATTGTGCTTCTTTTTGTACTCAGCTACAATGTCCAGCTTTACTTCCTTTTTAGTACTGTCATAATAGTGCCAAACCCTGTCTTTATCCCTTAAATAATAATATTTTTTTTCATCGATGGTGATGTACCAGTCTTTAATAAATTTTAAGCTATCATTTTTTATAGTTGATGTAGAAGTTTGCAATTCTGCCTTGGTGGTCCTATTGGACTTATCACGATATGGCAAATATATGATTGCCTGATCGCTTAAAGGTAAACGACTTTGCTCAAATTGTCTTATATGCCCTTTGTTTGTATACAGGTTAATTTGGAAAAAATGTTTTCCATAGTTTTT
>JAGLKG010000465.1 GCA_023141835.1 Maribacter sp.
TAAAAAAAAGGATTGCAAGAGATGAGAAATATGAACGAACGCAGCGAGTGAGGGCTTTTTACCCAGACTCCGTATATCAAACTGAATTGAAAGTCCCGGAGGATAAAATCTCTGACTTTATGTACTTCTGCGAAGTTGATTCCGCTTTTCAGACTGTTGTGGATTCGCATGATCAATTTAGAATTTGGGAATTCTTGCGCAAAAAAAGTATAGTATATCGAAGAAGCAATGACCTGGAATAGAATAAACCCTTGCCAAAGATGTCATCCTGGGCGCTGTCGGTGGGATAGGGTTTTTCTACCTCTTTTTCTTCTCTCTTTCTTAGCATTACAAGCACAGCAATCCAATGATTTGGAGGGTCGTGTTCATAGTGGGAATGGTGATGTGTCTGGTACGCATATTTTAAATGTTTCATCCAACAAGGGTACAATCACAGATGGTAAAGGATTCTTTTCAATAGCCGTTAAATTAAATGACACCTTGGTTTTTTCTGCAATTCAACTAAAGCGCAAAGAAATGGTGGTAAATTCCTCGATACTGGAAAGTAAATTGGTAAATATCTATCTGGAAGATGGTGAAATACGATTGGATGAGGTTTTGGTGACACCTTATAATTTAACAGGAGATCTTTCCAAGGATTTGGACAGCTTGGACATTGGCTCTATTGTCAGCGCATCTACCCTGGGATTACCAAATGCAAATGTTAAGGTCAAGACTCAAAATGAAAGAAAACTATTTGAGGCGGATAATGGCAAGTTCATAAGTTTACCTTTTGATAGTCTGACTTTGGATCCCACAATGATGATAAACCTCAATAAGATTTTGAATCGAATTACGGGAGAACCAAAAAACTTATAAAATATGTTGCCATTGACAAAGAAATAAGCCTTTTGAACGCGGTGAAGACTTTATATTTGGATACTACATATGTTAAAGAATTAATGATTCCCAAGCATAAAGTCGATGATTTTTTATATTTCTGTGCGGTTGATTCCACTTTTCAATCTACGGTTCATTCACGTGATCAACTCAAAATCTGGGAGTTTATACGCCAAAAGAGTGTCATTTATCGTAAGAACAATAAGCTGGAATAAATTATTATCTGGCATAATGATTGCTTAATTTTGATGGATAAATAGCGTAGATGAATAGTTTAAAAAAGAGTTTGGTCCTATTGATTCTTCCCCTGGTGGCGTTTTCAGCTGCCCATAAGTTCTATGTGAGCGTAAGTAATGTTGCCTATTCAGAAAAAGACAAGGCCTTACAGATAACCTCCCGTGTTTTTATCGATGATTTTGAAAAAGTTTTGGAAGAACGTTACGGTTTGGACGCGCAACTTGCAACACCATCAGAGTCCAAGTTGGCTGATGAGTATATTGAAAAATACTTTAGGGCCAAGTTTATCTTTTTGATAGATGATGAGGTCAGGCCGTATCAATTTCTTGGAAAGAAATACGATAATGATGTGATTATCTGCTACCTTGAGATTCTCGATATCGATTTGGGGAAAATCACGTCCATTGCCGTACAGAATGAATTACTTACCGATCTTTTTGATGAGCAACAAAATGTGGTCCATTTTAAGATAAAAGACAAGAAAAAAAGCTTCGTACTTATTCGGGAGAATAATAAAGGAATGTTAAAATTGTAACATTCTTTAACAAATTCTTAAAAAAACTTTAATTTTCGCGTTTTAAAATCAAAAATATGTATAAAATGAAGTATTATGCTGCTTCTGTTTTCTTCTTGTTGGCAGCTACAATGGTGTCTCAGGAAGTGGGGCAGCAAGAAAGGGAATCTGGACATACCAACCGAAGTAAATTTAAACAAATGTATGAGGAGTTTGCAACTCCAAACACTTACCGCTCCGCTTCTGGAGCTCCTGGTCCTGATTATTACCAGCAGCAGGCCGACTATAAGATGAATATTGAGCTTGATGATAAGAATGCAAAAATCTATGGTACTGAGACCATTACCTATACAAACAATTCACCCGATGACCTTGAGTTTCTTTGGATTCAATTGGATCAGAATGTAAGGACAAAGGATACCAAATCTGCCTTAAAAGATGGGGGAGGGGTGCCATTAGCAGAGCAGCCTGCTGGCTTTGCGGCTAAATACATGAGTAAGCCTTTTGATGGTGGTTTTAATATTGAGTATGTTAGGGCGGCTTCAGGCAAGTCATTGCCCTATATCATTAATCGGACGATGATGCGTATTGATATTCCGGAGGTTCTAGAGAGTAATGATCAAATATCCTTTTCCATTAAATGGTGGTACAACATCCCTGACCATACCGTTAATAGGGCTAGATCAGGTTATGAGTATTTTGCCAAAGATGGTAACAGGGCATACGTTATTGCGCAGTTCTTTCCTAGAATGGCTGTTTATAGTGATGTTGAAGGATGGCAAAACCATCAATTCTGGGGTAGTGGTGAATTCGCACTTCCCTTTGGGGATTATGAGGTTAACATAACCGTTCCGGCCGATCATGTTTTAGATGCCACAGGAGAGCTTCAGAATAGAAAGGAAGTCTTTTCCAGGGATATGATGAAACGATACGAGCAAGCTAAGAAGTCTTATGACAAGCCCGTAATTATAGTAACCCAGGCAGAAGCTGAAGCTGCAGAAAAAAACTTTTCAGAGAAAAAGAAAACTTGGAAATTCAAGGCCCATAATGTTAGGGATTATGGCTTCGCCACTTCCCGTAAATTTATTTGGGATATGCAGGCCGTGAAAGTTGGCAGTAAAGATGTAATGGCTGTTTCCTTATACCCTAAGGAAGGTAATCCGCTTTGGGAAGAATATTCCACGAAGGCAGTTGCCCAAACCCTTCACACTTATTCAAAACATACTTTTGATTATCCGTATTCGAAGGCCATATCTGTGCACGCCAAAAACCAGGGAATGGAATACCCTATGATTTGTTGGAACTATGGTCGACCCAATGAAGATGGCACTTATTCCGACAATACCAAGTACGGAATGCTAAGTGTTATCATTCACGAAGTAGGGCATAATTTCTTTCCTATGATCGTCAATTCTGACGAACGTCAGTGGGGTTGGATGGATGAAGGCCTAGATACTTTTATGCAATATCTTGCTGAGCAGGAATTTGGTGAAAATTATCCTGAAGCCATTACGCCAAATAAGGCTTATCCTTCAAGAAGAGGGGCTCCGACCAAAATTGTACCTTATATGAGTGGTGATCAAAGTACTATTTCACCGATAATGTCAAATCCTGAAAATGTGTATCAATTGGGGCCAAACGCTTATGCTAAGCCGGCAACTGCACTTAATATTTTGAGAGAGACGGTAATGGGCAGGGAGTTGTTTGATCATGCCTTTAAAACCTATGCCAATCGTTGGAAGTTTAAACATCCAACCCCTGAAGATTTTTTCAGGACCATGGAAGATGCCTCGGCGGTAGATTTGGATTGGTATTGGAGAGGTTGGTTCTACACCACCGATTATGTTGATATAGGAGTCAAAGGAATCAAAAAATATTATGTTTCTGATAAGCCTAGTAAAAAGATGCAAGAGTATATGGCCGCTCGCAACCTGACCGAAGCCGATTTGCCACCGCTGGTTTATTTGGCTGATGAGGAAAGCGAAGGTTTTGATTCTAACCTAAAAGGGAAGTCTCCCACTGAAAGTTCCAAAACTTTGAAGGAATTCATGATGGATAATATGACAGCTGAACAAAGAGCTGCCGTTGAAGAGCCTAAATTCTTTTACGAGATTACGTATGACAAACCAGGAGGTATACCCATGCCCTTGATTGTAGAATATACCTATGCAGATGGTACAAAAGAGAACATTACATATCCTCCTGAGATTTGGAGGAAGAACGATGCGGAAGTTAGATTGGTATTGTCTTCACAAAGCGAATTAGTGGGGGTAGTTGTTGACCCTAAAGCTGAGACAGCGGATATTGATATGACCAATAATTCTTGGCCTAAAAAAGAGGAGCAAACAGA
>JAGLKG010000466.1 GCA_023141835.1 Maribacter sp.
TGATGATATCATCAGGACTTTTTTATTTAGCGATTATTCTTCACTATATTTGACGCATGTATTCAACAGTTTTTTTATTTATTAGCGGGTCTGAGATTTTCTTTATCATGTTTATTGTAGTCATGGTATTTGGTGCCGATAAAATTCCGGGTATCGCCAAGGGATTGGGAAAAGGCATGCGCCAACTTAAGGACGCTACAGAAGATATTAAGCAAGAGATTCAGAAAAGTGCTGAAAAGCAGGGAATTGATACCAGTATTGTTGAGGATTTCAAAAGAGATATTGATGATGTGAAAGATAACATTACTTCAGGCATTGGCGATGATATTAAAAAGGGAGTCACCGAGGTTAAGAAAAAAGTCAAAGACGTGACAGGTGCCATAAAGCGTCAATAATTATTTCCCAATGCTCGATGAAATTCTGCAATGGGATAGGGAAACACTAATTTATTTAAACAGTCTGGGTATTGAAAAGTATGACCTTTTTTGGTCGACAAGTACCACTATTTATACTTGGATTCCTCTTTTTTTGTTTTTCTTTATCCTCATTTTTTGGAAATATACCAGGAAGGAAGCCGTTTATGTTACGCTAACAGTCATTTGCTTGATTATATTTATTTTGGTGGCGACTAATTTGACCAAAGACTTCTTTGGTAGGTTAAGACCGAACAACGACATCAGGATAAGTTCTATGATTAGAGTATTACAGAACCCTCCCAGTTTTAGCTTTTTTTCCGGGCATGCGGCCAGTTCTTTTTCAGTTATTACAATAATTGTATTATTTCTAAGAAGAAAAGCTAAGTGGTCTTGGGTTTTTTATTTGTGGCCTTTATTATTTGCCCTTAGTAGAATCTATGTTGGAGTGCATTACCCTATCGATATTATTGTAGGTGCCTTGGTCGGGGTGATATCCGCCGTGGGTTTTTACAGGATGTATACGAGGCTTATAAGACCCTACTTAGGGTTAGGCCATCCCTAATTGGTAAAAGAACGGTTTCAACTCGGGGGTCTTCCTTGAGCTTTTGGTTATACGACAAAAGCACTCTTGTCGCCTGGTCTTTTTCGTTCAAAGGTTCAACAACCTTACCCGACCATAGTACATTATCGGAAAGGATAACGCTTCCTGACACTGTCTTTTCCATGACCGCCTCAAAATATTTTGGGTATTCCCTTTTTTCGGCATCGATAAAAACCAAATCGAATTTTTTATCTAGATTGGGGATTATTTCAAGGGCGTTTCCAGTGTGCTGTATAATCTGTGGGCCAAATCCACTTTGGTCAAAATACCGTCGCTGAAAATCGGTAAGTTCCTCATTGATATCTATGGTATGCAATTGTCCTTCATTGTGAAGTCCTTCGGCGAGACAGATTGCCGAATACCCCGTATATGTACCAATCTCCAGAATATTTTTGGGATGTATGATTTTGGAAAGCATACTTAAGACCCTGCCCTGAAAATGACCCGTTATCATTCTAGGTTGAACTACCTTGAGGTGTGTTTCCCTCGAAAGCTCCTTCAATATATCCGGCTCATTTTCGGAATTGTTTTGAATATAGTTTTCTAAAAGTGAGGATAAAAAGTGCATTCCAATATTTTTGTAAAAATATGTATTTAAATACTACCTTGATATCCTATTGAACAATGTATTTTGCCTATGGACAATATGAGCATTAGATCTGCGACTCTGGAAGATTTGCCAATTTTATTGGAGTTTGAGCAAGGGGTAATTGCAGCTGAAAGACCATTTGATATAACCTTGAGGGAGGGTCCAATTACATACTATGATTTAAAGGCCTTGATATTGGAAGACGATGCTTTTGTAGTTGTAGCTGAACATGACGGAAAGGTTATTGGCTCCGGTTATGCCCTGATAAAGCCAGCAAGATATTATTTAGATCACCAGTATTATTCGTATTTGGGATTTATGTTTACACTCCCTGAATATAGGGGCAAAGGTATAAATACTGCCATTATTGAAAGTCTTAGGAAATGGTCTATATCAAAGGGACTCAAGGAAATGCGACTTACAGTGTATAACGACAACCACCCTGCGATCAAAGCCTATGAAAAAGCAGGTTTTAAAAAGCACATTATTGAAATGAGGATGGAATAACCCTTGCGCTTTATCTTTTTAAAATATTTAGATCGAAGTTGTATTTTTGGATAAAATTACAGTATGCAATTCGAGAATTCTCTTGCCTTTGCCCAGAAGTTAGATACTCAGGATGAACTTCGTAAGTATCGGGATGAATTTCATTTTCCTAAAATAAATGGTGAGGATGTTATTTATTTTACCGGGAATTCATTGGGATTACAGCCTAAAATCGCGAAGAGGTACATTGATGAGGTGATGGAGGATTGGAAGGAACTTGCTGTGGAAGGACATTTTCATGCCGACAAACCCTGGTGGGATTATCATGAGAGATTGGCTGGGCCACTTTCCAGGGTAGTTGGTGCTAACCCCGAGGAAATTTCAGTAATGAACACCTTAAGTGTGAATCTACACTTATTAATGGTTTCTTTCTATAGGCCTACAAAAACTCGATTCAAAATATTGTGTGAGGAAAAAGCATTTCCCAGTGATCAATATATATTGCAAAGTCAGGTGCGATTTCATGGATTTGAGAACAACGAGGCTATTGTTGAGGTTAAAAAGCGTACTGGGGAATATTTTTGGCGAACCGAGGATGTCTTAAAAAAAATAGAGGAAATAGGGGATGAACTTGCCTTGGTAATGATCGGGGGAGTGAACTATTACAACGGGCAGGTTTTTGATATGGAAACGATTACCAAGACAGCCAAATCCGTTGGTGCATACGTCGGCTGGGATTTGGCCCATGCTGTTGGCAATGTGGAATTGAAACTTCATGATTGGAAAGTTGATTTCGCTGCATGGTGTAGTTATAAATATATGAACAGTGGACCTGGGAATGCTTCTGGCGTATATGTCAATGAAAAATACCTCGGTGAATCGGATATTCCAAGATTTGAGGGTTGGTGGGGAACCAAGAAAGAAACTCGGTTTTTAATGAAACCAGAATTTGAACCTATGTCTAATGCCGATGCATGGCAAATAAGTAATCCATCGGTTTTGGCATTGGCACCTTATTTGGCGTCATTGGAACTTTTTGAAGAAGTTGGAATGGAGTCCTTGATAAAGAAACGGGAAAAGATAGTCTCTTATTTGGAATTTATCCTGCAAGAAATAAATAATGACACTAATACCTCATTTGAAATAATAACGCCTAAGGAAAGGGGCTGTCAGCTCTCTGTTTTTCTACATGGCCATGGGAGGCCCTTATTTGATTATCTAACGCAGAATGGTGTTATAGCAGATTGGAGAGAGCCCAATGTTATTCGCTTGGCACCTGCCCCGTTTTATTGTTCTTACCAAGACATGTTCCGATTCGGGCAGATTCTAAAGGAGGGGATTTTGACAAAAAGGGTTTAGCCCGGGCTCACTTTTTTAAGTAGTTTTGTCGGCTGTTAACAATGAATGATGAAATCACTCCGACTAATTCTGTCCAATCCAAGGTATTTTGGCCCTGCTTGGGTATTTGCCAGTCTAAACATTCTTTTTGGAACATGGGCAATCTATATACCCACGGTAAAAGAAAAGTTGGGTATAGATAAAGCCGACTTGGGCATTGCATTATTTTTTCTATCCCTTGGAGTGTTCACCATATTTCCCATTGCCGCTAAAATTATAAACCGAATGGGAGTGGGTAGAGCCACTTCCTATGGAGTTTGGCTTAGTGGTCTGTGCGCATTGTTACCTTTATTGGTTCCAAATTATTATACCCTAATGGCTTCACTTTTTCTATTCGGTGCCAGTAATGGCTTTACGGATATAGCCATGAACACCTTGGTGACAGAAATTGAGAAAGAGGATGAGCAAAAATTCATGTCGGCCGCCCATGGTTTCTTTAGTTTGGGAGGTGTGTTGGCTGGTTTGGGAAGCTTTTTGATCGTCGGTTTGGGAAATCCACCATTACATATGTTTTTTGCAGTTGTTTTGGTACTTGTCATTAACCTGATATTCTTCAAAAAATATGTTCATATCAAAGCGGCCCCAGTAGATAAAGAACCTTTTAGCCTAAAACTTTTTAAACCTTTGTTGATTCTCGGTATTGTATCATTTATCGCCATGGCAAACGAGGGTGCCATTGTAGATTGGAGTGGTTTGTATTTAAAAGAAATTGGCCTGGCTCCAGAAACTTTATGGGGAGCGGGTTTTTTGGGCTTTCAAGTAACCATGACTTTGGGTCGTTTTTTGGGTGATGCCATTAGTTCAAGGATAGGATCCGTAAAAATAGTGACCCTTGGTGCTTGCATTACCGTTGTTGGCTACATCTTTGTGTTAAGCGCGGAAACGTATTTGGCCATTATAGGTTTTGCACTGAGTGGCTTGGGCTTTTCTGTGATGGTTCCCGAATTGTTCCGGATTGGGGGCAAGGTCGATGGCATCGAGTCTTCTCAAGGTGTTGCATTCATAGCAGGATTAGGTTATACGGGATTTCTTCTGGCCCCACCTATATTGGGCTATATTGCCAATAGCTCATCACTTATAACTTGCTTTATTGTTCTGCTCTCCTCTGTAATCCTTATCTTGGTAGCAACTTCAGTTTTGAAACGAAAGGGCTCGCATACCTAAAATATCGATTACTCTGTCTTTACTTCAATGTTGGTGAAATACAATTTGAACCCGTCATTGTTCGTATGCATTTTTGCCATTTTAAGTCCGCCCTTTTCAATATAATCTTCCCAGGTCGAAACCAAGGATGGTTCTGGCTTATTACCTCTTCTAAAGGCCCATTCCTTTACCAAGTAATCATCCCCAAAATAAAAATCATAGGCATCACCGGGGGTATAGCCTCCTTCTGAACCATAGACAATGGTTAATTTATGCATGGGTTTTTGGCTAATGGGAGCTATTTCATTTTCCGAGTAAGCCTCGGTAAAACTACCTTTGTCCCAAACGAGATTAAAAGGTGCCAAAAACCAATATTTATCATTTATAAAACTTCTATTGGCCTTATCGCTGATACTATCTACCTTGGTTCTATTGTAGGTCAAAGTATCATTTTTGGAAATCATGGTCACCATGTTGGCCTTAGGCTGCCAAACCCAGGTTCTTTCAAAATGTGAGGTATCCCTATCCACGTTAAAAGTGAATTGTAATTCCTTAACCTTGTTCCAATTATTATGTCCACTTGCATTTGCCACTTTTTCTAAAAGCGTCAATTCTTTTTCAACGATTTGTTTTTCCTCTTTCTTTTCAGTTCTACAGCTGGTTAGGACAATACAGAGAATCAATAGGATTGTTTTGATCTTGTTCATTTTTTTGATGTTTGATCAAATATAGATGAATCATTCCAGAAAATTGGAACAAAAAAGAAAGATCACAACCCAAAAGTGATGCGATCTTTCAACTGTAACAATAATAAACTATGGGAAATACGCTCTAATTGTTTTATTTTGATTTTACCAGAAGATTGATTGTGCCTTTAATCTGGATAATCGGGAATTCAGTTCTTCGACTTAATTCCAACTCCTCTGGGGTACAATCATTTTTTCCTTTGCAATTGATGATCAAAATCCGTTTACCAAACCCTTTATATGATATAATATGATGTTTGGGTACACCGTTCATGATTAAATATTCATAGGTAGATTTTGCCCTTCGTTCAGATAGGTCATCATTATATTTATGGCTCCCAACAGGATCGGTATGTGCTTCTAATTTGATAATCATTTGCGGATATGTTTCTGTCATAAGCTTAACCACCTTATCCAATTCCAAAGCGGCATCCAGACGAATCTCACTTTTATTGTAATCAAAATAGATTTTATTGAGATTTGCCAATAGTTTTAAATCAAGGACTGGTTCTAAAACTATATCCTGACGCATCACTTTGGTTGTCAGAGATGTTGTATAGGTATCGATATAAATACTTTTATGGGGATGCGTACGACGTACGGCATCTATTCGGTAATTGCCCTTTCTATTGACGAACATTTTGTAGTACCCCTTTGAATCGGTCATCATTTCCCCGATTTTCGTTTGGGTCTTTTGATCTACTATGGTTATCTGAACACTGTCCAACGGTTTGTTATTTACCCCGTCAGTAACATACCCATCTACTGATAGTGATGGTGTAAATTGGAATTCATAGATATCATCGCTACCTAGTCCACCTTCTCTATTGGAACTAATATATCCGTTGATGCCATTTTCATGGGCAAAATAGCCGAAATCATCACTTGCACTATTGATAGGTGTTCCCAGATTAATTACATCAATGATTTTGTTATCAGTGTCAGCAACCGTAGAGTAAATGTCCAATTGACCAAAGCCAACATGGCCATCGGAAGAGAAGAACAATTTCCCCTCTTTGTTTACGTAAGGAAACATTTCATTGCCCTCTGTATTCACGACAGGGCCTGCGTTTATAGCAGGGCCAATTCTTCCTCTTTCATGAATCTCCGAATAATAAATATCCGTTCCACCCAATCCTTCAGACCTATCCGAAGTATAATAAAGTCTTTTTCCATCAGGGCTCACGAATGGATGTCCGGTTGAGTATTGGTCACTGTTTATTCTTAAATTTCTATTGACCAACCATTCACCATCTATCTCAATAGCGCTGAAGATTTTCAGATTGATTTCCCTTTGTGCGCCATACGCTTCTTTTTGATTGTAGTAATTATTTCTTGTGAAATAAATCACCGTATCTTTTTTATAATCCGTGGTAAAAATGGCAGAACTTTCATGGAATTTTGTATTTATATTGCCCTTTATTTTTTTGGGGACCGCATTGGGTTCTCCTTCTTTTATTGTGAAAATATCCAACCAGGGTTCTTCGTTCCAACTATAAGTACTGCCGGTAACTTGGTCTTTTCTCGATGAGGAAAAATAGAGATGTCCACCTTCTGAAAAAACCCCGAAATCACTTTCTGAAGAGTTAAAAGTAGCTGGGGTAATATCGTATCTTTGCCTGCTATTGAATACAACGGATGCCAGATTTCCGTCCTTTAGGAACCTTTTAACCCGGGAATCGTTCTTATTATTCTTTTCGTACCTTTTTAACCATTTTTCCGCTGCTTTATGTTGGTCATCACTGTAGAGGGCCATGGCATACTTAAAATAGTAATCGGTAGAGACACTGGTATTATTGATGATTGCCTCAAAATGTGGTAAGGCCTTTTTGAAATCTCTTATCAATAAATAGCATTCCGCTAATCTTTGATGCGCATGGGCAGGATTGAAGTCCTTCGTAATCATTTTTTCATATTCAGCAATAGCCTTTGTATAAGCAAATTGGCCAAAATAATAGTCACCTCTTTTTTGTACACCATATTGCGCGACCATAAGTTGACCGAACAATATTGCCGTAAATAATATCAGGGTTTTTTGAATTGTTTTCATAATAACGGTTTTAGCTTCTAGAAGTATCTTGGAGATTTAACAGGTCCTTTTGATTTAAATTTTAACTCATAAATCATGATTATCTCATGTGTGCCTGAAGAATAGGGTTTTATGTCCCCTGTGGGTATATCGTAGGCATAGCCAATTCGAATATCCTTGGTCGCTTGATAATCGATAAGTGCTCCAAAGTTGAAAGCGTCATTAAATCTATAAGAAGCCCCTATCCAGAATTTTTCGTTGAAAAGAAAATTTGCCGTGAGGTCGTAAGTTGCAGGTGCCCCGTTCGTAAATTTGGCAATCATGGTAGGTTTAAATTTAGTATTTTC
>JAGLKG010000467.1 GCA_023141835.1 Maribacter sp.
GACCTGTTGCAAAAAGATACCCCTTACTATGCATTTTCATTCCATCGGGTAACCCTTGCTGGCCTTTTTGCCCTATTAAAGATGTGGCATCATAAAATAAGGTCTTATTCTTGATCTTTCCAGGACCAATAACATCGTAGGCATACCAAACCGCATGCTCGGGGTCTGAGACGGCAACAAATAATCTATTGCCATCAGGGGAAAAAGCTATGCCATTTGGCCGGGTAAGTGTATCTACCAAGACAAGTTCGCCCGAGGTCTTTAAACAATATACGCCTTGAAAATCCAATTCCTTAGTCGGATCGTCCATCCGCTCTGGAAGTCCGTAAGGTGGATCTGTAAAATACAAATTGCCTTCACTGTCATATACGGCATCATTGGGGCTATTAAACTTTTTACCTTCATAATTGTCAACTATACTTTCATAAACCGGTTTGGGGTCATCGATTGCGGCCGTCATTTTTGCAATCCTACGGTCGCCATGCTGAAGAAGCACCAATTCCCCATTTTGATTCAATAGCAGTCCATTTGACCCTAATTCCCCACCCCTTGGGACGCTGCCCGTATAACCAGCAGGATTTAAATATTCAGAAGTTTCACCCTTGGCATTGATCTTAAAGATTTTATTGTTGGGAATATCCGAAAACAAGAGATAATCTCCATCTTCAATCCACAGTGGCCCCTCTGTCCATATAAATCCGCTACCAATTTCCTGGATATCACCATGTCCACCAAGCAACCCAAGAGCCTCATCATCCAAGATTTCGATGGAAAAATCAGATTCTACAGACTTTTTTTTCTTTTCTGAACAGGCTGTGAATAGCCATAGGGAAACAATTAAAAATAAGATACTGTTTTTCATAGTATTGAATTCAAAGGATTGCTGATGAAAACTTATGTTTTAAACCACCAGTACAACAAGAACATACTTAATAAGCCCTTCCGTATAGCACTGGAAACCATCCTAAAAATAGTAATTTAATCCGCTATCAACTAAGAATAAGTGAATTTGCAAGTGATAGGCAACAATTCAAAGCCCATATGACTAATATGCAGGCTCCCCGTAGAGGTCAAAATCTGCAGCTTCAACAATTTTGATGTTGACGAATTCTCCTTGTTTTAGATAGAATTTTGTTGCATCGATAAGCACCTCATTATCCACATCAGGCGAATCAAATTCCGTTCGACCCACAAAATAATTACCTTCTTTTCGATCTATAATACATCTAAATGTCTTATTGATTTTTTCTTGATTCAACTCCCATGAAATCTGGGATTGAAGTTCCATGATTTCATTGGCGCGTTCTTGTTTTATCTCTTCGGGAACGTCGTCTACTAGATTATAGGCATGGGTGTTTTCCTCATGACTATAGGTAAAGCATCCCAAACGTTCAAAACGCATATCACCCACCCATTTTTTTAGGGTTTGAAAATCCTCCTCTGTTTCTCCGGGATAGCCAACGATCAGGGTAGTACGAATGGTCATATTGGGTACAGCAGTTCTAAATTCTTGAATAAGCTTTGTGGTTTTCTCCTGGGTTGTGCCGCGGCGCATACTTTTCAGTATATCATCTGAAATGTGCTGCAAGGGAATGTCAAGATAGTTACAAACTTTAGGTTCGTTCTTCATTACGGTCAACACATCCAAAGGAAAACCTGTCGGAAAGGCGTAATGCAGACGGATCCAATCAATACCCTCAACTTTTACAAGTTCCTGAAGTAATTCGGCCAAGTTCCTCCTTTTGTATAAGTCCAAACCATAATAGGTAAGGTCTTGGGCTATAAGTATGAGTTCTTTTACCCCTTTGGCCGCCAATTTTTCTGCTTCGGTCACCAACTCCTCAATAGGTTTGCTCTTGTGCTTACCGCGCATCAACGGAATAGCACAGAAAGAGCATGGTCTGTCACAGCCTTCTGCAATCTTAAGATAAGCATAGTTCTTTGGCGTAGTGGTCAATCGCTCCCC
>JAGLKG010000468.1 GCA_023141835.1 Maribacter sp.
GGCACGATAAATCAAAACGATTTCAACGTGTAAATGCACATGAAATGTACAATATGGGGCATCTGTTAACAGCAGCTTGTGTTCATTTTCGTTCTACCGGAAAGGAAAACTTTATGGGTGTGGCGATAAAAAATGCGGATTTTCTTTATAATCAGTGGAAAACCGAGGGAAAAAAAATGTCCAGATATCCCTGGAATCCATCAGTTTTTATGGGCATGGCAGAAATGTACCGAACCACACATAATCTTAAATATCTTGAATTGCTTCAGATTATGGTTGACAACAGAGGTAGTAATCCAAATCCGGATCGGGATCATAGTATGGGTGGCACCGATCAAACACAAGACCGTGTACCTCTGCGCCAGGATTCTGTAGCTGTAGGACATGCTGTAACCGGTAATTATTTCTATTGCGGTGCGGCCGATCTTTATGCTGAAACAGGGGATAAATCTTTGCTTGATGCATTAGAGCGTATCTGGAATGATATCCATCACAAAAAAATCGATATTGTTTGTGGCGTAGCAATGGGTGGGCAGGGGCATGAAATTTCACCCCGTGGTGATGAGGTTCATGAAAGTTTTGCGAATAAACCCTATATGCAACCCAACTTATACAACGAAACTTGTGCGAATATTGGAACAGGTATGTTCAACTATCGCATGTTTATGCTTACCGGGGATCCTAAATATACTGACTGGACAGAACGGATGATGTACAATACTCTTAATTCAGGTGTCGATTTACAAGGAGAGCATTGGTTTTACGCTAATCCGTTAAGTTGGGATGGTACTGAAGGGGAAAAGATGAAACAGGGGAATGGTAGGGATAAGAATCGATTAGTTCCCGCGCATCATAGTGGTCTGCGTTGGGAATATATGAATTGTTATTGCTGTCCACCAAGTGTAACGCGTACTACGGCAAAAATCCATAACTGGTTTTATAATATTTCTGATGATGGTGCGCTATGGGTTAATTTTTATGGCGGCAACCAATTGTCAACAACTTTGGCAGATGGTTCAGAAATTGCATTAACACAGGTTACCCAATACCCATGGGAAGGGCTGGTGAAGATAAAAATTGATAAGGTAGATAATAAATTTGTTCCAATTCATTTTAGGATACCCAATTGGACGGAAAATCCTGTAGTAAGTATTAATAACGAAAAGTTATCAGTTCAGCCAAAACCCGGAAGTTATGTGAAAATTGAGCATGAATGGAAAGCAGGGGACGAAATTACCCTGGACTTCCCAATGCCAATTCGTTTAATGGAGGCAAATCCTAAAGCAACCAAACTCAACAATAAAGTTGCTGTAATGCGCGGCCCTGTAGTATACTGCA
The DNA here is from genome assembly GCA_023141835.1 of Maribacter sp. GTDB lineage: Bacteria > Bacteroidota > Bacteroidia > Flavobacteriales > Flavobacteriaceae > Maribacter_A. The sequence goes on from JAGLKG010000468.1 coordinate 1,339, forward strand.
TGGAACTTCCAAAACAGGAGGGTGGCGAAGCGTTATTTCAAAAGGGTATTTTTTTAACTGAGGATATCAAACTGACGGAAGAGTATCGTAGTGATTTCCTAGGGGGTGTTACAGTGCTTAAGGTCAAGGCACTTACCTTGGAAGAGAAGGAAGATTTTGTGAAGTCGGGTGCTGTTGCGAAAAATACAAACACCTCAACATGGAAAGGGGAAGAACTATACCGCCCAATGAATAGAACTCAGGTAGAGTATGGGGCGACTGGTTCTGTTGATGTGGAATTGATACCATACTATGCATGGGCGAACCGGGGACTGGCTTATATGGATGTATGGATTCCTTTAGCCAGATAAATCATTTATAGAAAGAGATGGTTTATTTATATGTTATCGGGCAACCCGGCCCGAAGCGTCGCCGCCCATTAATTATACGGTGACCAAATTAGTGTCTCCTTTTATGGTATGTTTTAAACAAGATGCCGCAACCGCAAAATCCAATGCATTTTGGTCATCATCCGGGTACTGAAGCAATCCATAGATTAAACCACCCATAAAACTGTCACCACCACCAACTCTATCTACAATATCCGTAATTTGATATTGACGTGTTTCGTACATTTTCTTGCAATCATATAAAACCCTTGCCCATGTATTGTGGGATGCTGAAATAGATTCCCTTAAAGTCGTTATTACTTTTTTGGCCCTAGGAAATTTTATCATCATTTGTTTACATACCGATAAAAAGGCCTCGGCT
>JAGLKG010000469.1 GCA_023141835.1 Maribacter sp.
ACTGACGGTTTTTCTTGTTCAAATTATCAAAATGCACAATGCGTTATTATAAAATATAAAACAATGAATAAAATGGGAATCTAAATGATAGTCCCGAAAGCCTTCGGGGTCATTTTTTTTTGACCTTTAGGTCAAAGTTTGTACTCAACTCGATTGAGCATGTAGCTTGCAAAACACCCCTTGACTTGCTATAGGGATAGTTGGTTTCAAGAATTCTTTTACTGCTTTTAGGTGCGTACAACTTATGATGGATGTCATAGTTTTAGCAGTACGTCCTTAGTACTTTTGGGGTATTAACCAAACACATGTATAAGGTATGAAACGGCTTATTAAAACAACTATATTGGTCCTAAGTGGCCTTATGCTTTTGGTAGCTTGCGCTTCTAAAAAAGGGATTACAACCAATACCCTGCCACCAGTATACTATCCAGAGCAGACCGATTCTGCCAAAGTACAATATTTGACTTCTTTTACAAGCTCCTTCGATATTCAAAAAAAACAATCCAGCTTCAATAAAGCTTTGGTGGGCAATGTTGCCCCCCTATCCATTGTTAAGGGCTATGGGGTAGAATACCATAAGGGTAGAATTTATGTATCGGATATTGGCTTCGGTGGTTTTGATGTGCTCGATCTTAACACCAAAGCATTCACCTATTTTAAACCCCAGGGACGCGGAAAATTAAAAGGCTCGGTAAATGCATCATTGGATGCCAATGGGGACCTTTATGCCGTTGATATTTCAGAAAAAAAAGTGAATTATTATACCAAAGAACACAAATACCTGGGCAGTTTTGGAACTAAGGAAAATATAGCGCCCTCAGACGTAAAGGTATTGAATGATAAGATCTGGGTATGCGATTCTAAGGGTAACCGGATCAATGTGTACGATAAAGCGACTAAATCTTTTCTCGATTATTTTCCAAAAGCAGCCGAAGGCGATGACAACTTTTTATTTAGCCCCACCAATCTCGATGTTGGCCCGGATAAAATTTATGTTTCCGATATGGGCGATGGTACGGTAAAAGTCTATAACTACCAAGGCGACCATATCCAGACCATAGCAAGTTTCGGTATCCAAATGGGGCAATTGTATAGGCCCAAGGGGGTTGCCGTAGATAAAGAAGGCAATGTATATGTGGTTGATGCCAATTTTCAGAACATACAAATATTCGATAAAGAGGGCAAATTGCTTCTTTTCTTTGGGGGGCCAACAGGAGATCGGGGAGGAATGTACCTGCCCACCTCTGTTGCTATAAGCTATGACACCGGTTTGTTCGAGCATTATGTGGACCCGAAGTATGATTTAAAATATTTAATATTCATGGCCAATCAATTCGGGCCACAGAGAATAAATGTCTATGGGCGTATTGAGCGCAAGTAAATGGTGCTGCCCAAAAGATCAAATGCCTCCCGATTAGTATAATATTCGATGTTCAAGAAACTATATACATATAGCCTGGTCTTTCTCTTTTTTATGACGCTGTTATATGCCTGTTCTTCATCATCTTCCTATCGCATGCGATCCTTTTTTTTTGATGGGGTTCCCAATCCTGCCGATCAATTGCAAGTGGTATTGGATTCGACAACCATACTTGACAGTTTGGGGAATGCCACGGTAATCGTTAAACCCGATATGTATGTGCACCCACCCTATGAAAATAGGGGCTGTAATAATTGTCATGATATACAAAATATAAGCAAACCTAAGCTGCCTGTACCCCAACTTTGTTTTGAATGTCATGAAAAACCAGCGGATAAATTTAGCTTTTTACACGGCCCCGTGGATGCTGGGCAATGTACCCAATGCCACCACCCACACCGTTCTAAAAACGACTTTCTATTGCGCCTTGTAGATAATGACCTCTGCCTTAATTGCCATATGGAGGCCAAGGTTTTGGATAACCCCATTCACGAGGCCATTGGTGATACCAACTGTACCCAATGCCATAATCCACATGGGGGTAATGATCGATTTGTATTACAAAAAGATGCCTGTTTCAATTGCCACGATACCGCCATTGTTGACAACGAATTTGTGCATGGCCCCGTTGCGGCCAATCAATGCAATCTTTGTCATGACAACCACGAATCCCAAGCCGATAAGTTATTAAAATTTCAAGGCGACGCCCTTTGCCTGCAATGTCATGTTCGTGCGGACGTATTGACGACAGCAGCACATAAAACGGAAGCGGCAAAGACAACGGATTGTACCCAATGTCACAATCCGCATTCGAGCGAATCTAAATATTTAACCTTAACATCAGAGACCCCATGAAAAGGTTAATGCTTATAGCGTTATTGGTTGGTTCAACTTATTCGTTGTTGGGTCAGAACAACGGTTTTAAACCAGTATTCTGGCGCTTGACCCAACTTTCCGGGAATGCCCGTTTATCGGGAACATATTCTCAAGGCACAAATATTCTAATCAATACCGATGAGCAAACACAAAATTCGAGCCTGTCGGC
>JAGLKG010000047.1 GCA_023141835.1 Maribacter sp.
AACTCTTGGAGCTCCTGTGGAACATCAAATGCTCGAAGAAAAGAAATATGGCAATACCATATTGTATATGGAACTTTCCCCAGAACATAGCGGGAAGAAAGTGGAACTTATTTACGATGTTGAAAGGCAAGAGAAAAAACCGTATGAGGAAGATTCATCGCCTACGATGTATCTGGACCCCAGTTTACTGATGCCCGTTGGCGGCCAATTTGGGACCCTATCAGATTCCATTATTGGAGATAAACGCAACGATGGTACCATTATGCAGGCAAGGGCCTTATATGACCATATCATTGACAATATGCGTTATATAAAGGCAGGCAGGTATGGTACTGGTGATGCTGTTTATGCCTGTGATGCGCTCAGTGGTAATTGTACCGAATTCCATTCTTTATTTATTTCCTTGGCTAGATCGGCAGGAATACCTTCTCGATTTGCAGTTGGGGCCTCAATCCCTTCAGACAGGGACGAAGGAGGCATTGATGGCTATCATTGTTGGGCCGAATTTTATGCAGAGGGAAAATGGTGGCCTGTAGATATCAGTGAAGCTAATAAATATACCGCTCTGGCAACCTATTACTTTGGCCGACATCCCGCAAACCGCATAGAATTTACCCGTGGACGGGATTTACAAATAGAACCCGGACCTAAGTCCGGGTCTATCAATTTTCTTGCCTACCCCGTTATGGAAGTAGGAAACGCTCCTGTATTGGTGGAAACATTTTTTTCCTTTCAAAGGAAACAGGGCCCCGAAACTTTGGAAAAAGAAACAAGGCTACCCTGATTCTTAGTCCTTGGAATCTTCTTCGCCTTCAGGGTGTTCCTCTCCCTCTTTTGCAGGATGTTCTTCACCTTCTTTTTTTGGATGCTCCTCTCCATCTTTTGCAGGATGCTCCTCTCCTTCAGCATGTTCTTCACCCTCTTTATTCGGATGCTCTTCACCCTCAGGGTGTTCTTCCGCTTGTTCGGTGTTTTCCTTCTTTTTTTGGTCCCTGCAAGAGTTTAATGTCCCAGCGGCAACAAAGGCACATAGGAGCATTACCAAAGTAAAGTACTTAAGTTTTTTTATTCGGTTCATGGTCTAATTATTTTATTGATTAATATTGAAAATCTGCGGTTGACGCAATTAAATATAACAAATTTTGCCCTAAACCCTAAACTGTGCCCAAATTTATTCGGCGTATAACAACCGAAAGCTACCCAGGCAATATATAGACCAGACATTTTCAATAGTCTTTAAAAACTAAGAAAATGACGGTTTCCAAAGTATAGCGAAGTAATGATGCTAATTTAGTGGAAGTAATTAATGAAGATTGTAATAGATTAATTTTAAAAATCAGCATTAATAAAAAGGCTAGAAAATCATTGGCTCCTTATAACTTAAATCTTCTAAATCATAGCGTTTCTGAAACATCCAAAAGTTCGGGTTTATTGTTATATTAACCTTACCAATTCAAACCGTTTAAAAATGAGACTAAATACTATTGCTCTTATTTTCTCCTCTCTCTTTATTTCTTCATGTGATATGTTTAAAGATGAGACTAAAAAAGATAAGAAAGACCAGTACAATGTATTATTCATAGCGGTCGATGACCTTACAGATAATCTCGCATCATACGGCGATTCGATTGCCATTACCCCTAATTTTGATCGTCTCGCCAAAATGGGCGTGCAATTCAACAATGCCTACTGTCAAGTGCCCCTGTGTAATCCCTCGAGAGCTTCGGTTCTGACAGGGTTACGACCAGACACCATGAAAGTCTATGACCTGGATGCCAATTTTAGGGATGTGGTGCCAAATACATCCACCCTACCCCAGGTATTCAAGGAAAATGGATATTGGGTCGGCCGAGTAGGAAAACTTTATCATTACAATGTGCCTGCCGCAATAGGCACCGACGGCCATGACGACCCTGCTTCTTGGCACGAGGTTTTTAATCCGAAGGGGCGGGATAAGGATGAGGAACATTTGATAACAAACGCCGAACCGCACCGTAAAATAAGCGCTGCCCTAAGTTGGTTGCGAGCTGATGGACTTGACACTGAACAGACCGATGGTATGATTGCCACCGAAGCCATAAATCAAATTGAAAAGCATAAGGATGAACCCTTTTTTCTTGGAGTCGGTTTTTTTCGCCCTCATACGCCCTTTGTGGCACCAAAAAAATATTTTGATCTCTACCCTATTGAAAATATCGGAATTCCATTTGCCCCAAAAGATGACAGAGAGGATATTCCCTACGCCGCCTTGGCCCATAATAATAAAATTTCCAATTATGGCTTAACCGATTCCGTTTGCCTTGAAGCCAAGCAAGCCTATTATGCTACGGTTTCTTTTATCGATGCCCAGATAGGCCGCCTTCTCGATGCACTTGAAGATCAGGCGCTATTGGAAAATACAATAATTGTGTTATGGAGTGATCATGGCTATCATCTAGGGGAACACCAGGGAATTTGGCAGAAAAGAACCTTGTTCGAAGAGTCGGCAAAAGCTCCCCTGTTTATATATTATCCTTTAGCCAAGGGCAATGGCATGAAAAGCGACCAGATTGTTGAGTTTATCGATATGTATCCTACTATCACGGAATTATGTGGGTTAAAATCATCGATAAATCCGCACGGCAAAAGCCTTTCTCCGTTATTGGATGCCCCGAACCAAAACTGGAATGGCACAGCTTATACACAAGTGCTGAGACCTGGTGCCGGTAAACCAGTAATGGGTCGAAGTGTTAGAACCAACAATTGGCGCTTTACGGATTGGAACGAAGGACTCGAAGGGGAAGAACTATATGATATTTTGAACGACCCCTATGAATTCAATAATCTGGCAGAAGAGCCCGGGTATTCAAAAATAAAATCAAAGCTGAAACTGCTCTTGAATGACAATGTCAGTGGCAAAGTACCTACAACCCCATTTAATCCAGCCCGACTTTGAACTGGTGTAGCCTTCCCTTTTTAGGACTGGTTTATAGGGAGGCGGTCACCGTCACTATATCTTATCAATACTATTTCATTCCATAAAAAAAGCCTTCAACTTTCATAGAAGGCTTTTGCCGTCTGGACGGGGCTCGAACTTTTCTTGAAACCACCCTGTGTATAAGGCCTGCCAAGGGGTTGTTTTTTAGGCCCACCGTAAGGTTCACCTTTTAACTTAAGATTAACTTTTAACTAAATTGATTAAATCATTTTCTTGTTAATTCATTCAAAATAATAGCTCAAAGTTTAAAAGTTTTCCTTCGATTTCCTGTCTGCCAATAATGGCCATGATTTCAATTGTATTATCATTAATTTGATAACAAATACTTTCAACCCCGCATACACAACGCCGATATCCCTTTCGTATGTAATCTACCTCTTGAAATAAATAAGGCTCCCTAGCAATAGTTTCAAACTGTTCGAATAGTGCAAAATAATATGTATCGACCTGGGCTTCACCAAACCTTCTCATTCCATACTGATGAATTCGAATTAAATCTTCTTGGGCAACCGTGCTAAGTTTATAATTGCCCATTTTCCTTTAATTCCTTTTTGGATTTGGCCAGGATTTCTTCACGATTCATTTTGGAAAAGCCACTTTTCTCCGCCCTCACAAGTTTTGCCCGAATCCAATCCACTTCCTTCTGCTGTTCACGAGCTTGTCTGATCAGATCATTGACCAATTCGCTTTTGCTCGTGTATTCCTCACTTTCTACTTGCGCTTTAAGCCACTCGTCGTTTGGTTTTGTAAATGATATACTTTGTCGGGCCATAATTACATTCTTTAACTGATGCTGATTTACACCAATAACGCACCAATAGCAAGCTATAGAATTGATTATTTTGCACTTTCTATTCTTTAATAATAGAGATGATTCACAGGTGGGTTACTTTAAAAGACCCCAAAAATAAAAACAAAACCTTGGTTGTTTGGAAGATTGAGCCAAATAAAACCCTTTTATCAACTCATTTTTTCATCTTTTTTGCGCCGAAACGACCTAATGTCCTCCATTAGAAGAAATCTGGGTTTACAAGCCAATCTCCCTTTGACCAAAGACAAACGTGTGGAGGGTGTTGCCGAACTGATGTTAGCTGTTCGAAATGATTTTAGAAAAACACTATCAGAGAAAATGCTATACGAGTGGCATTCGATGTTAACGAATGGTAATACAAGTATTCAAATAGACCATTGGCGAACACATCAAGAGCCTATGCAGATAGTTTCTGGGGCAATTGGAAAAGAGGTAGTTCATTTTGAAGCCCTTCCTTCAAATACGGTTCCTTCTGAAATGAAAGGGTTTATAGAATGGTTCAACGAATCGCAGAATACTATGAACTTACTATTATTTGTCTGCAAATATTTTTTTTACTAGATTAAAACAATGAAACTTCAATTCAAATCTCCAGAACAAGACTCGCTTAGTTCTATCTACACCAAAAGAGTTCATCGCCCTCATGTGGGTGGTGATTGGCATTTTCATAAAGAATTTGAGCTCATATATTTTTTAAAAGGTCAGGGAATGCGAATTGTGGGTGACCATATTTCAAATTTTCAAAAAGGAGAATTGGTGCTGGTAGGCCAATGGCTACCTCACCTTTGGTGCAATGATGAGGACAATCATGAAGGTGTAGCGACCGATTTCATTATTATAAAATTCGTTAGGATGTTCGGCGATGTAGACCTCTTTTCTATGCCCGAATTATTACATATCAAGGCACTTCTAAAAGAAGCGAATCAAGGGATACTGTTTTCAAAAAAGACACGGAAATCAGTTCATGACGACTTGTTAAAACTAACTACGGCAGAATCCTCCGAAAAACTAATTCTTTTACTAAGTGTACTTCGAACACTAGTAAGAAGCAAAGATTATCAAACCCTTTCGGGCCCTAATTTTACCATCCCAAAAGAAGTTGCCGGAGAAAATCGTTTGCATAAAGTCATAAATTATATCTCTGCTAATTATTCACAAAATATTGGTTTGGATGATATCTCAAAAATTGCTGTGATGACCCCTCCTGCTTTTTGTAGATTTTTCAAGACACGAACCAACAAGACATTTTCGTTGTTCTTAAATGAAGTACGAGTTAGTAATGCTTGTCGATTATTGATTAATGGTGAGGCCCCAATAAAACAAATTTGTTATGATGTTGGTTTCTCTTCTTTAACAAATTTCAATCGTACTTTCAGAAATTTTAAAGGAATTACGCCGAGCAGTTACCGTGACAGTTACGGGAATTTTAGACAGCACAATCTAAAGGAAGTTTCTTAAAATTCCTATTCCTGTTCTTGTAGCTAAATCAAATGTTATTACCCATACCCTTCTGTAAATTTAAAATATAGGGTTAAAATAAGGTTAGTGCTGGATAATTACCATCTAACCCATTTCGACTACTTTTTCTAATTTTACCTTTAAAGACACCGACGATTAATTATACAGCAATGAAAATCACCAAAGTGGAGACTTTTGTCTTATCAAACCAGTTAAAGGAAACTTTTTTCTTTTCGCAATGGACCTATAGTGAGCGACGCATTTGTGTCGTAAAGATTACGACGGATGAGGGTGTCAGTGGTTGGGGCGAAGGCTATGGTCCTGCAGACGTCATTAAGGCGGGAATCAATTTGGTGACTCCATTATTAATTGGAGAAAATCCATTAGAAAATGAGACCTTATGGCACACTATGTATCGTAAGACGCTGGACTTTGCACGACGTGGTGTTCTGGCGGCTTCTATTAGTGCTGTTGATGTTGCCCTTTGGGATTTAAAAGGAAAATTATTGAACCAACCCGTAAGTGTACTTATGGGTGGTCAACATCGTAAAAGAGTGGTGCCATACGCCACAGGACTGTATTTTTCCGAAAGCGACAACCTTATTGCGAAGTTGGTTACGGAAGCAAAAACCTATGTTGAGCAAGGTTTTAAGGCTGTCAAAATGAAGGTAGGACTTTCAGTTTCTCAAGATATTAAGATGGTGAAGGCTGTTCGAGAAGCCATTGGAAATGATATTGCTTTAATGATAGATTCTAATCATGCTTATTCACTTCGAGAAGCTATAGAACTATCCCGAGCTGTTGAACGATATGACATCGGTTGGTTTGAAGAACCTGTTTCTCCAGAATATTATCATCATTATAAGGAGCTAAGGACGAAAACAACCATTCCAATTGCAGGCGGTGAATGTGAATATTTGCGATACGGATTTCAAACTTTGCTCGAAAACGATTGTGTTGATATTCTTCAAGTAGATATTTGTGGAGCAGGTGGTTTAAGTGAGGCAAAACGAATTTCAACCCTAGCGAATACGAGAGGCATTGAAATAGTACCACATGTATGGGGTACGGGAATCGCATTCCATGCTGCCTTGCATTTCATTGCTAATCTAGAACCCATTCCCGGGCGATTATATCCGCCTGATATGTACATTGAATATGACCGAACAAAAAATGATATTCGAGAATCACTCACTTCTCCTTCTATAGAAATGAAAAATGGATTCATTGATATTCCGCAACGCCCTGGTTTGGGTATTGACGTAGATGAAGAAGTCATACGAAATTTTTCCTCGGAAATTCTTATTTAAAATAAACGAAGAACACTATGGAATTTGGATGCCATAAATTATACATTGGGGGTAAATTGGAAGATGCCGTTTCTGGGAAAAGACATGAGGTCAATCGTCCGGCCAATGATGAACAAACTGCTGAGGCGGTAGCTTTTATCCAATTTGTTATGGAAGAAGAGGAGATTGTTGATTTATAAATAAGAATGAATGAATAGTGCGGTCAAAAAACAATTAGCCCTTACGCTTATTTATTGCGTACTATGGGGTTTGCCGGTATCATGTGGCTCGGACAAAAAACAAGTCGAACTATCTCAAAAACCTAATGTTCTGGTCATCATGGTAGATGACCTGAATGATAATGTTGGCTTCTTAGGAGGGCATCCACAAGCGAAAACCCCAAATATGGATGCCTTCGCCAAAACTTCCGCAACTTTTACTCGCGCCTACACCACGGCACCAATGTGTGGGCCTTCTCGGGCAAGCATGTTCACCGGGATATTTCCACACAACTCTAACAATTATTTTCAAAAACCTTGGTACGATTATAAGGTTTTAAATAACTCCCGTACGTTAATGGAGCAATTTAAATCTGCTGGCTACAACGTTATGGGTACGGGAAAAATCATGCATCACAATAAAAAAGAATTGTGGACGTCCTTTGAAAACGAGGCCGACTATTCTCCGACTCCTTTTGATGGAGAAAAGCAAGTGCCACATCCCGATGTACTGGTTCCTTTTTCAAATATTGGTTGGGTAGATGGTTCATTGGGGCCTTTTGTTAATTTGGACGGAAGAACAACTTCCGAAGGCAAACCCTTGCATTGGACAACAGGTAATCCGAAATTGGGCTTTACGCCAATGCGATACGTTACTGATAAAAACCGTGACCCCACTCCAGATGAAGTAAATGCTGATTGGGCCGCCAAAAAAATAGTGGAATTGGCGGCTAAGGAAACAAGCGAACCTTTCTTTTTAGCAGTGGGGTTTCTCCGACCACATACACCCTTGGTCGCTCCACAGAAATACTTTGACCTTTTTCCGTTAGAAGAATTGGATTTAGCCATTATTAAACAAAAAGATGCTGAGGATACGCATTTGCAAGTTGCTTATCAGGGTGATGTTTTTACGTTACGATTTGGCAAAGAAATGTTCGAAGCTATTACCGAAGCCTATGGCAGCACAGAACTAGGATTAAAAAAATGGACCCAAGCTTATCTCGCTTGTGTAGCAGCGGTAGATGTTAATGTAGGCCAGGTCTTGGATGCGCTTGACAATTCAAATCTTAAAAAAAATACCATTGTAGTCTTGGCTAGCGACCATGGTTTTCACATGGGTGAAAAAGACTATCTCTATAAAAATTCCCTTTGGGAGGAAAGTACTCGCGTTCCGTTAATAATTCGTGCGCCAGGATTGACAAAAGAAAACTTCAAAATTGAAGAGACAGTTTCACTCATTGATGTATATCCCACACTTTTGGATTTATGTGGAATTTCTATCGAAACTACAAAAAATGAAAAAGGACATCCGCTTGACGGAAATAGCATGAGAGCGCTACTTGAGAATCCAAATACTGAAAATTGGAATGGCGCCGCGGCAGCCTTAACTGCCGTATATGCAGGGCCAGAACATGAAAATGACGCGGCGATGCAGCATTACGCCATTCGTAACAATCGCTACCGATACATTTTATACAACAACGGTTTAGAAGAATTGTACGACCATGGGAACGACCCCCATGAATGGATAAATATTGCGGAAACGAACAAAAGCACCCTTAAAAAAATGCGCGACCAGTTACAGCAATTGGTTGCTCCCATTTCCTTGACGGGTTTTTCAAAAACACAGATTGAAATATGAAATTTAATATTGGAATAACACTTTGCCTTGCCCTAAGTATTCAGACCCTTTGTTTGGCGCAAACAGAACTTTCATTAGACGGCCAATGGGAAATCATTTTTGATGAAACCAATAAAGGAAGGTCAGCAGGTTGGGAAAAAGATTCCGTTTTTCAGGTCCATCCGAATAAGCAGAAAATTCAAGTGCCTAGTAGTTGGGAATTGATAAAGCAAGATTATGAAGGAGTTGGTTTTTACCGTCATGAATTTCAAGCCCCTGCCGACTGGAAGGGCAAAGTTGTTCGCATGCATTTTGGTGCGGTCAACTACTTGTCAGAATTTTGGTTGAACGATGAAGTAGTCGGTTTTCATGAAGGTGGGTTTACACCCTTTGAATTTCGTGTTGATGAACTATTGAAGTTTGGTGAAAAGAACGTACTTACCGTTCGGGTTGTAGGTCCTATTCTATTATCAGACAAAGAAGTCGATGGCGTAAAACCCTTGGAAACCCCTCAATGGCGAGGTGGAATTTCAGGTGGAATTTGGCAAGAAGTGAAACTGAAGGCTACCGATGAAATTTATGTGGACGATGTGTTTATCGAGCCAAAAATAGAAGACAACACAGCCACTTTTCATGTCGAATTAGACCATACAGCTATCAAGGGAATATCCGCCGAATTAGAAATCAATATCATTTCGATTGCCGATGCAACAAAGACAGTTGCAGGAATAAAAGAAAAATGGAAACTTCGCCCTGGGAAAAATAAAAAGAGCTTTGTTTTAAAAATTCCTGATGCTTTACATTGGTCTCCTGACAATCCTAACCTTTATAGGGCCGACGTAAAAGTAATTGCAAACGGGGAAATTTCTGATGTTTGGCACGAACGATTTGGTATTCGTGAACTTACCATCAAAAACAAAGATTTTTATCTCAACGGTAAACGAATTTATATCAAGGCGACCTTCTTTGAGGGTTTATATCCCAACGGAATTGCCTATCCAGATTCCGAAGAAATGGCTCGGACGGAAATCCGTTTGGCAAAGGAAGCAGGCTTTAATATGATTCGGCCTTGGCGACATCCGCCAACACCCATGTGGCTGGATTTAGCCGATGAGATGGGCGTATTGGTCGTTGGGAGTCCTGCTTTGGAATGCATGCGATTACCATTATCGACCCCTTACCTATCGAAAAGAGTTGAAAATGAAGTGACCCAAACTATTCTTCGTGACAGAAATAGAGCCTCCATTGTACAATGGGAATTGTTCAACGAACTGCATCGCCCCGTATTAAAGCAATTAATGCGACCTATGGCGATGGTTACAAGAACCCTTGACCCAACACGATTGATTTTGGACGAATCAGGAGGATGGGCCTTTGGTGCCAACATGTATTTGCCCAACGAGTATGAACCCACTCAATTCAATGACATTCACAATTATCCTGGGCCATTTATTGACAAGGATAAGTATGACGGCTATTTATCCATTGGCCTAAAGGAAGAAGAAAAGAAAGCCAAAGGGTTCAAAGGAACAACTCCTGGCCGCAATGTAGTACCTGGCTTAATGTCTTTCGTGTCTGAATTGGGGTATGGCAGTCTTCCAGATTTGACAATCAATAATCCCAAATTCGAGAAAGATGGTAATGCTTTAACCCCCGCTTACAGATATCACAAACGATTGGCCGAAGAACAAGAACTACTGTTAAAGGAAAGTGGTTTTAAAGGGCTCTATCCTGATATGCAACAATTTTATTTAGACCAACAATCTATTCATGGCGCAGCGAACAAACGTATGATTGAAGCCGTACGCTCCAACCCCGAGGTTGATGGCTACTGTATTCATGCGTTGGCCGCCGGAGATTGGATTTTAGGTGCCGGACTTATTGATTTATGGCGTAATCCAAAATCATATGCCTATGAAGGCACAAAAGCCGCCAATCTACCTCAGTTACTTTCGATAAGAGCCGAGCCTCGAAATACATATGCCGAAAACGGCCTAACTTTAAGCGTTAACGGTATCAATGAATTGTCTCAGGTTACGGGGCATTTAGCGTTAGAAATTACCTCCGAATCAGGAGAAGTGATATACACCAAAGAAATGAAAACAGATTGGAAATCGGGCGTTTCAAGCTTATTTGATGCTAAAATTAATACCTCAACTTGGGAAGGTAGTTATACAGTTACCACAAAAATTACCGCATCGGATGGTAAAATCTTAAGCGAAAACGCTACTGGGTTTGATGTATTCAATAAAAAAGGGTTACAATCTCCCGAAACCAAAATAGCAGTTTTGGATATAGGCCTAACGTTATCGCCATTCCTCAAAAAATCTGGAATCAAAACAACGACCTTTTCAAAAGCTACAGATATCTCGATGCCAGTTTTTGTAACAGCAGCAACACCCACATCGAGTCCGGAAAAACGCCGTTTTGATGGACTGGAAGAGTTCGTTCAAAAGGGAGGTACTGTAGTATATATTGACGGAATCCAAGAAGATAGCGATGGTTCAAATACGTTAGTCCCGTTTAGCGTAAATGCCCATCCTGCTGTTGGCTTATGGACGTGCATTCCACATATGGTACACGACCATCCCATTTTTGAAGGACTTCCTTCAAATGGAATGATGCGAAATATCTATGAAAATGTTTGGCCGAAGACAACCCTACGCGATTTAAAAAGAAAGGATGCATCACAAATTGAAACTTTGGTCGGCACTGTTGCATTCGACTGGTTTTCTAAAGACCACAAGATGAATTATTCAGGTCCAGGAGCTTCTTGGTGGGGTTCCGACTTGGCGATTGTTCCCTCTGGAAAAGGGCGGTATTTGATTTCGCAATTACGTTTAGTAGAGCATTTGGGGAAGGATCCCGTGGCCGATAAAATTTTGTTCAATATGATTGATTATCTATCTAAAAAATAAGTAGCTATGAAGTTGTTCATCTCTTTATTTCTATTTCTCCAAGTTAGTGTCATTTGCATTGCTCAAAACAAGATTGCGGAAACAAAAGGAATCTGGCAGCAACCTAATGACGAGCTCCAATTCAAAAAATGGCAGGCCCAATGGATTTGGATGAACGATAGCATCGCATCGGATGTACTCCTCGCAAGAAAAACTTTCAAACTACCATCACTACCAGAAAATGCTATATTACGAATTACGGCAAGTTCACAATATCAATTATATATCAATGGAGCATATGTAAGACGTGGACCTGCGCGAAGTGCGCCACATCATCAATCATTTGATATTTTGGATGTTTCCAAGGTATTGAAGGTTGGCGAAAATGCAATAGCTGTTCGTGTACATCGGCAACAAAAAAGGTTTTCCTTTCACTCCAAAGGAAGGGGAGGTTTATTAGTTCAGTTGGACATTACTTATCAGGGGGATAAACATTCTATTTTCTCAAATTCTGATTGGATGGTTTCTCCAGATTTTTCGTGGGATAGTGAAGCAACCACGATAAGTCGATTTCAGCAAATCGTGAATGATCGAGTCGATATGCGAAAGTATTTAAAAGGTTGGGCAAACTTAGACTACGATGATTCAAATTGGTCAAGTGCTACTCCCTTAAAAAGAACTGAGGGCTGGCCTGCTGTACAAAATGATGATAGTCCCTATGAACTAGCTACCCCATGGATTTCATTGGCACCTCGTGAGGTGCCTTATGTGATTGAAAAACAAGT
>JAGLKG010000470.1 GCA_023141835.1 Maribacter sp.
ATTACGTTAAATTAAGTCAGAAAGATCAGAAAATCTATCTTTATAATGAAGCTGAAATATACTATCAGGATACAGAGCTTAAGGCTGGCATTATCATTATGGATTATGTTAAGAATGAGGTCTATGCCGGGCGTATTAAAGATTCTCTGGGCAATTATTCGCAACTTCCCTTTTTTAAACAAGGCGACAACGAGGTCATACCCGATTCCATTCGCTTTAATTTTGACACACAAAAAGCGATTATTTGGAATTCGAGAACGGAACAACAGGCTGGTCTAGGACAATTGGGAAGTGATGCAATGAAGGTCTATGCTGATATCACCAAAAAGGAAAATGACTCTGTATATTTTCTCCATGAAGGCAAAATCACAACGGCTGAAGATACGATAAACCCTGACTACTATATACGAATTAGAAAGGCCAAGTTTGTTCCTAAGAAAAAAGTGATCGCCGGCTTTAGTAACTTGTATATTGCGAATGTTCCCACGCCAATCGCACTCCCATTTGCCTATTTTCCGCTCACAGTTGGGCGCTCTGCAGGAATAATGATGCCATCATTTGGCAACGAGCCTGACAGAGGGTATTTTCTTCAAGATATGGGCTATTACGTCCCTATTGGAGAATACGCGGATATTCTAGTTTCTGGAGATTTCTATACCAATGGCAGTTATGGTTTTAAGACTCAGTCCATCTATTCAAAAAGATATAAGTACAATGGCAATATTAATTTCAGGTATGAAAATCTAGTGAACAGTCAAAAGGGGTTCAGTGACTATAGTAGGTCTTCAAACTACAACATTCAAATATCACATTCACAGGACACAAAAGCCAGTCCCAATTCACGGTTTTCAGCTTCAGTGAATTTAGGGAGCAGTCAGTATTATAGAAATTCATTACAGCAGCGCAACCTACCAAATACGCAGAACAATACCCTCTCATCTTCGATTTCATATTCCAAAACATTTCCCGCATATCCCTCGGTCAATATGAGTTTGACGGCAACACATAGCCAAAATACAAATACCGAAAAGATTGAGATGACCTTACCCACCCTGCAAGCGAGTATGGAGCGTATTTTCCCATTTGCCAAAAGGGATGGCATCAAAAAAGGTATCATTCAAAATATCAATTTTCAATATGATATGAGTGCCATCAACAGAATTTCAACCAATGATGAGGATTTCTTTAAAAAAGAAATGTTTGATAATGCCAAGGCCGGTGCAAGACATAGGATCCCAATTAGTACAAACTTTAAGGTCGCAAAATTCTTTAGTGTAAGTGTCGGAGGAAACTATGAGGATGTTTGGGCTTTGGAAACCTATAACAAAAGGTATGATGCAGATCAAGACGCAATTGTTACTGACACACTAAGCGGTTTTGATCGCTACAATAAATACAATTTTAGTGCGAGCATAGGGACAACATTATATGGAACTTTTAACTTTGGAGAGGATAAAAAAATACAGGCCATACGCCATGTTATGAGACCATCTTTAAGCTATGGCTATGCGCCTTCATTCGAAAAATTTTATGATGAATATCTTGATGGGAATGGTGAAGTGGTTCAGTTTACTAGGTTTCAAGGTACCCTAAATGGTGCCCCAAGTCTAAATAAATCCAATAGCTTTAGCTTTTCACTGGCCAACACGCTGGAAGCCAAAGTAACGGACAAGGATTCTACGGCTACTGAACCCAAAAAAGTACCTATTCTAAGTAACTTTAATATCTCTACAGGATATAATTTTGAATCTGATTCCTTAAAATTGAGCCCATTGAGTGTTAATGGGGGAACCAATATCTTAAACAGGAAAATGTCAATTAATTTTTCGGCAGGACTCGACCCCTATGCCATAGACAATAATGGAAGGCGCATAAATACCTTTAACATAGATAATGGCGGTAGCCTTTTACGGTTAACACGTGCCAACGTGAATGTAGGTTATTCCTTAAGCAATGAGACTTTTAGCAAAGAAAAGGAAGAAGATGAGGAAGAAGCAGACGAATATGATTATGTGGCCCAAAGTGGCGGAAGAACTGATGACCTCTTCGGAAGGGCAGATAGTTTTACGGACACCCGAAGTAGGGATGAAGGCAAAACTAAAGACAATGTTGAAAACCCCACATATGGCACCAAAATTCCTTGGAATTTGCGATTGGCCTATTCTGCCTCTTATGCAAATTCAGCACGGCAAAACCAGTTCAGCAGCCATTCCCTGATGTTTTCTGGCGATATTGACTTATCGCCCCGATGGAAAGTGGGTGGTTCATCAGGTTATGATTTTAAAAACCAAGGGTTTACACTAACACAATTGCGATTTGAACGGGACTTGAAGAGTTTTGTAATGCGATTCAATTGGACCCCATTCGGACAATATAAAAGATGGTATTTCTTTATAGGAATCAAGAGCTCAATACTGAGCGATCTTAAATGGGAGAATAGAAGCCAAAGGGCCCGATAAAAATACAATTCAAAATATATGAAAAAAATAATAACTACTCAAAATGCACCAGCACCCATTGGCCCTTATAACCAAGCTGTCCTTTCGGGCAATACACTTTACATTTCAGGACAAATACCAATAGATCCCAAAACAGGTTCTTTGATAGATGGTGATATACAAAAAGAGACCAAACAATCCATGGAAAACCTTAAGGCGATACTCCATGAGGCTGGAATGACTTTTGAAAATGTCGTAAAGTCAACCATTTTCATAAAGGACATGAACCAATTCTCAGAAATAAATGCTGTTTACGCCACCTATTTTGATGCAGATACAGCTCCTGCTAGGGAAACTGTTGAAGTTGCCAATCTGCCTAAATTCGTTAATGTAGAAATTTCAATGATCGCTGTTCTGTAGTCAGTAGTCAAAATAATTCTAGAACTTGGACTTGATTCTTGAACTTGATAATCAGTTTTGTCTTGGATGAAAAAGAAAAATGAAGCATAGCTATACTTCGGCAAGCTCAGTTCAAGTGGCTATGCTCGCTTTTCTTGATTGTCCGTATCAAAAATCCCTACGTTTTAAGAGCCTTCCTTTTGAACGCTAATGGGTATCAGTCATTGGTCATGATGAACAGTGGAAGCATTTCAAAGTTTTTATAATATGGATGTAGTTTTGGACGGTTATAGAACTTATCTACATTTACAAACTTTTTGGTTTCGGTAACAACTTCTATAGGGACATGGTCATAGCGTCCATTTTTTAATACTACCATACGGCCGTATATTCCTTTTAGTAATAAATCGAGGGCAAGATTCCCGTAGGCCGTTGGCACCACGGAATCAATAAAATCTGGATCTCCGCAACGTACCATGTATCCGAGTTTCTGATTGATGACATTTACCCGGTTCCCTTTATTATATTTAGGAGAAAGTTTTTTTAATGCAAGTGAGACTTCATCGCCAATACCCCCAAGTTTAGCATGGCCAAAGGCATCTTTTTCCATCCCCTCAAATTTCATTTCACCACCTTCGAATGTTGCCCCTTCGGATATAAGAACAATAGAATAATTACTAGGATTTTTATTCCTGTCCTCAGAGAGTAATTCTGTGAGGAGTTCTATATTAAAGGGTACCTCGGGTATCAGACATCTATTGGCGGCTCCGGCCAAGGTGGGCAACATAGCAGTGAAGCCGGCATAACGTCCAAATACTTCCAATACCAGAAATCTTTCGTGTGAGCCCGCTGCAGTCCGGAGACTGTTTGTAAGACTAATGGTTCTGGTAACACATGTGCTAAATCCAATGCAGTAATCCGTTCCGGGAACATCATTATCCATGGTTTTGGGAATGGCCATGACTTTTACACCCTGTTTAAAAAGATGCACGGCATAACTAAGTGTATCATCACCTCCAATAGCAATTAAATAGTCTACGCCAAGCCAATCAAGGTTTTTGATTACCTCAGGGGTAAGATCATTCATTTCCTTATTATACGAATCCCGTAAATGTTCAGGAACCATCAGATTTGATACATGACTTGCCCTAGTCCTTGAAGTATGCAGGAAAGTCCCCCCGGTTCTGGCCGCTTTATTCACCACAACCTGCGACAATTCGGTAAAGTTATTACTATTGTCGTGTTTGCTGTTTCTAACAATATCTATTAAACCACCCCAACCTCTTCTAAATCCTAATACTCTGTATCCCTCACGAATAGCTCTGAAGGTTACAGCCCTGATAGCTGGGTTAAGTCCGGGGACATCGCCTCCACCAGTCAATATGCCAATAGTTCCTTTGATTTTCTTGATGTTCGCCATAGTTAGCTTATTTTAATATTAAAAAAAAATCCTTGTACAAACTACATAAGTAAAAATACTGGAATAAAGCGATAAAAACACTGAAATTATTCAAAAAAAACCTCATTCGAAAGGGGCGTAGAATTTTTATCAACGTATCTTTATGTAATCATTGAAAATTCAAAATTATGTCAGCTAATATTCAGAAAATTTTAGGTGATGATGCAAGTTACTTGCTAGATCACAAGTGCAACACAGTAAAGAAAAATCAATTACATCTACCAGGTCCGGACTTCGTAGATCGTGTTATGACTCCCAGCGACAGAAATCCTGTAGTATTACGCAATATGCAGGCGCTGTTTAATTCCGGTCGTATGGGTGGCACGGGATATGTATCCATTCTTCCCGTGGATCAAGGTATTGAACACACAGCGGGCGCATCGTTCGCACCGAATCCTATTTATTTTGACCCAGCAAAGATTGTCGAACTCGCCTTGGAAGGCGGATGCAATGCTGTAGCATCCACTCTTGGTGTTCTTGGATCAGTATCGAGGAAATATGCGCACAAGATTCCATTTATCCTTAAACTGAACCACAACGAACTACTGACCTATCCCAACAAATTTGACCAGATCATGTTCGCCAGTATCGATCAGGCTTTTAATATGGGATGTATAGCGGTCGGAGCAACAATTTATTACGGTTCAGAAGAGAGCAACCGACAGATAGAGGAAGTGTCCAAGGCTTTCGAATACGCCCACGAGCTGGGTATGGTCACTGTGCTTTGGGCCTACCTTCGTAATTCAGGTTTCAAAAAGGATGGAAAGGACTATCATGCATCTGCTGATATTACGGGACAGGCAAATCATTTGGCAGCGACGATTCAAGCGGATATCGTAAAACAAAAACAAGCTGAAAACAACGGTGGTTTCAATGCTATCAATTTTGCTAAAACACATGACAAAGTGTATTCCGAACTAACCACGGACCATCCAATCGACTTAACACGATACCAGGTAATGAATTGCCTTATGGGTAGGGCTGGATTGATCAACTCAGGAGGATCGTCCGGCAAGAACGACCTCGTCCAGGCTGTCAAGACTGCCGTAATCAATAAACGAGCTGGCGGTATGGGATTAATCTCCGGTCGAAAGGCTTTCCAAAAACCCATGGCAGAAGGTGTTACGCTTCTAAATGCCATTCAGGACGTGTATTTGGATGAGAAAATCACTATTGCGTGATTTCTACCAAAATAGTGCTAAAAATAAAGCCCTGACGGAGTACCGTCAGGGCTTTATTTTTAGAAGACCAAGTGTAGCAGCCTCCCTTTGATGGAGTATAATATAACCGTTGGTTTTAAATTGGCATTAAAGGTTCTCTATGTGAAATTCGACTAAACCTTCTATGGGCCTTTGACGTATTACCCCAACTATTAGATCATTACGCTCAAGTACCGTAGTCAGCTCATCTTTCAAATAATGGGCTATACTCCCAACAAAATTAATAGGAACCTTAGTCGCCAGCTCAAACTGCATTATATAGTTGTTCACGAATTGCTGAAAACCCTTATCAATTACCCCCTTACAATATGGGTGTTCTTTGTTTTCAATCATAAACCTGGCAAAAGTTGCCAAATATGTATTGGGATTGGGTTGTTTATATAAATGTTCCTTGATCACATCTGCTTCCAAATTATACTCCTTCGCAAATTTTATCCCCAAGTCTTGTGGCATTTTATGAAAATAATAATCCCTTATCAGTTTTCTACCAAAGAAATTACCGCTGCCATCATCCATTGGGATATAACCCAATGAAGTTACTTTTTGAAAAAGTTGGTGTCCATCATAATAACTACAATTAGAGCCAGTACCAAGAATACAAACGATGCCTTGGTGACCAATTTTGGTCGTTGAATAAATAGCGGCAAATGTATCTTCCTTTATATCGGACTTGGCATTGGGAAAGAATTGCAAAAATATTTCCTTAAGAAAAGCCTTCATTCGGTCCGTACCACATCCCGCACCATAAAAATATAGACGCGTTACCTTTTCCCTGTTTTTTGAAAGCTCAAAGTTATTGGCCAATCTATCTTCAATCACCGGTCGTGTAAGAACTTCTGGACTAAGCCCCAATGTCTGGGTCAAAAACAGTTGATTTCCTTTTTCATCAAGGGCAATCCAATCGGATTTTGTGGCCCCACTATCAACAATTAAAATCATAGATTACTATTTAAAAACAATCCTGAAAACGAGTACGTTAAAACTAATTTTCAGGATTGTATATAGAATATATTTTAAAATTTACAAACCATGGACATACTGTGCCAATTCAACCAATTTATTGGAGTATCCGGCCTCATTGTCATACCAAGAAATAACTTTGAAGAACTTGGAATTCAATTCCATACCAGCTTCCGCGTCAAAAATACTTGTTCTTGCATCCCCAATGAAATCCTGGGATACCACTGCTTTTTCAGTGTAACCCAGAATGCCTTTTAAATCTCCTTCCGCAGCCGTTTTAAAGGCTTTTTTGATATCTGCATACGAAGTTTCATTCTCTAAACGAACTGTTAAATCAACAACAGAAACATCGGCCGTAGGTACCCGAAGAGCCATACCTGTAAGTTTGCCTTCTAAGGCAGGTATTACCTTTGTAACGGCTTTTGCAGCTCCTGTTGATGCAGGAATAATATTCAACATGGCACTTCTACCACCTCGCCAATCTTTTCTTGAAGGGCCATCGACTGTCATTTGAGTTGCCGTAGTGGCATGTACTGTAGTCATCAAAGCCTCTTCGATTCCAAAATTATCATTTAATACTTTGGCCAATGGAGCCAAACAATTCGTAGTACAAGAAGCATTTGATACAACAGTGTCAGACGCTTTTACCTCTGAATGGTTAACTCCCATTACAAACATCGGAGCATCTTTGGAGGGTGCAGATATCACAACCTTTTTAGCACCACCATCAATGTGGTATTGTGCAGTTTCCAATGTAGTGAAAATACCCGTACATTCCGCAACTATTTCAGCACCAACGGCATCCCATTTAATATTCTTCGGATCTCTTTCTGCTGTTATTCTTACTGTTTTTCCATTGACAACGAGATGGCCATCCTTTACTTCTACAGTCCCATCAAACTTACCATGAACAGAATCGTATTCTAACAAATACGCAAGATGTTCAACATCCAGTAAGTCATTAATGGCAACTATTTCTACATTTTCCTTTTGCGCTGCGACTCGGAAAACCATTCTTCCAATTCTACCAAATCCGTTAATTCCTATTTTCAAGTTTGACATTTTATTGCATTTTTATGATTAAAATTATATGGTCATTATATCTGAAACCCTAATGAGTTCCTTATCGATTTTTGTATGTCCTTTGATCGCTATATCAATTGGCGTAAGAATAAGTTCATTGGCAATAGTGCCAACCATTAAGTTGGTTTTACCTTCCAATAAGGCTTCAACGGCCCTTACTCCCATTCTACTTGCAAACACACGATCATAACAAGAAGGTGCACCACCTCTTTGCATATGGCCCAATACGGATACACGAACGTCGTAATCCGGAAAATTCTCCTCTACATAGTCCTTGAGTTCAAAAATATTCTTACCCGTCTTATCACCCTCGGCAACAATAACGATACTTGAAGATTTCCCAGATCTCTTACTTCTTTTCAAGGATTCTAAAAGGCGTTCGCGCCCTAAATTCTCTTCTGGAATCAATATCTCTTCGGCTCCTGCTCCTACTCCTGCATTTAAAGCTAAATGGCCCACATCTCGACCCATGACCTCGACAAAGAACAATCTATTGTGGGAACTAGCTGTATCGCGAATTTTATCAATTGCCTCAACTATGGTATTTAAGGCCGTATCGAAACCCAACGTGAATGTCGTACCAAAAATATCATTGTCTATGGTTCCCGGGATACCTATCACCGGAAAATTGAACTCTTGGTTAAAAATCATGGCCCCAGTAAAGCTACCGTCGCCACCAATAACAACGAAAGCATCTATTCCCTCTGATTTCAGTTGTTCATATGCCTTTTTACGGCCTTCTTTTGTCCTAAATTCCTTGCACCTGGCCGATTTTAGAATGGTGCCTCCCTTATTGATAATGTTATTGACACTTCTGGCATCCATGGGCTTAAAATCGCCTTCAATCATACCTTGGTATCCTCTATATATACCTACACAATCTACTTTTAAATAGGCACAGGTTCTTACCACCGAACGTATTGCAGCATTCATCCCTGGAGAATCTCCTCCAGAAGTAAAAACACCTATCTTTTTTATATTGGAAACCATCAAGAAAATTAAGCCAGCAAAAATAACAAACTTATTTCAATAAATGAACTGTAGAAGGCCTTTATTTTATAGGTAATTCGGCACTAAAACGTTTTCGTGACCAAATAAATGTGGATGAGTTTTAAATAGCGCATTTAATAGGGCTATCGTAGAAAATTTTGGGCGTCATTTGGTTTTTGGCGAAAGCGTAACAAACTATCTTTTCCCATAACCTCAACAGGAATGTTTTTGGATTCTATGGTGCTCTTTTTTGATTTGTTGTTGCTGAACATCTTCCTCATCAATTCTTTGAAGCTATTAAAATCGACTTCATAAGATAGTCCCACCCCTTGGGTATACCCTTGTCGATCACCCAAAAACTCTTGAATTTCATTTTCCCGATTGAAAAACTTTGCGCTTAGGGTACCTTCTTCATTCAACAAAACCTGTAATTCAAAATCTCCGGCCACTACGGTTTCCGTGGCCCCGCCGACCGGCACACCTACCTTACCATTTAAAAGCACCCTGTCGCTGATTTTAGTGGAGACCGTAACACCAACCCTATTTTCGGTTTTAATATTAGCGTTCCTATCACGTATCCCTTGCTCATAGGATAGCCCTAGATTAAACTTGTCATTGCCCCCACTCAGTACCTGATTCAGCAGCCCTGATGCAGATTGAATCAAATTACCTGTAACCGCCTGTTGATTAATACCGCTTTGGTCATTTACAAAAGAGCCCTGGGCCAATAGGAATATCGCGTTCTTTTCCTCTACCGTGGGATCCTGGAGCCGATACTCCAATTCCGATTTTATAATGGAGTTGGTGTTA
>JAGLKG010000471.1 GCA_023141835.1 Maribacter sp.
AGATTTAAATGTTCCATCTTCATTGCATTTCACGTAGACCATACCTTTTGCACCGATTTGAGGTCTCCGTACCCAATCAACAAGGGCGTCTATTTCTTTTCTGGTATAAGTGGCAGCCCCAGGAACGGCAATACCTACGACCAATTCTGCTGCATTAAAAACGTTGAAATCCTTATTCTGGGCAACCTGGTTTAACTCGCCAAATTCCATTCCAAAGCGAATATCGGGCTTGTCATTACCGTATTTGGCCATGGCTTCATCATAGGTCATTCTTGGAAAGGCGGCCGTCTCAATGCCTTTTATTTCTTTTAAGAGGTGACGTGTCAATCCTTCAAAAGCATTTAAAATATCTTCTTGTTCAACAAAGGTCATTTCACAGTCAATTTGGGTAAATTCCGGTTGCCTGTCTGCACGAAGATCTTCATCCCTGAAACATTTTACAATCTGGAAGTATTTATCCATGCCACCTACCATCAACAATTGTTTGAAGGTTTGTGGTGATTGTGGCAAGGCATAAAACTGCCCTTCGTTCATTCTACTAGGAACGACGAAATCACGGGCGCCCTCAGGAGTCGATTTTATTAAATATGGCGTTTCAACTTCTATAAAACCTTGTTTGGAGAGGTAGTTCCTCACCTCCATGGTAACTTTGCTCCTAAAAATCAAGTTTTCCTTAACTGGATTTCTTCGGATATCGAGGTAGCGGTATTGCATACGTAGACCTTCACCTCCATCAGTTTCATCCTCAATGGTAAATGGAGGCGTTTTTGAGCTATTCAAGACATCCAATTCGACAACCAAAACTTCAATATTACCTGTTGGAATATTTGAATTTTTGGAAGTTCTTTCAATTACCTTACCCTTAACCTGTATAACAAATTCCCGACCCAAGCTTCTGGCTCTTTCCAGAAGCTCATGGGAAGTTCTTTCCTCATCGAAGATGAGTTGTGTAATGCCATAGCGATCACGTAGATCTATCCAAACAACAAATCCTTTGTCCCTTGTTTTCTGTACCCACCCCGATAGGGTCACTACTTCATTGATATGCGATTCTCTTAATTCTCCACAGGTGTGACTTCTATACATGTGCTTTGGCTTATTTAGAAGGAGCAAATTTAAGAAGTATTAACCACTATGTCCTATTTAAAAGAATAGATTTTATCAAATTTGCGGGAACCAACTAGAGGAGAAAAATAGATGATTAAAACACTGATAATCAAACAAATAAAATATTAATATAAATGGAGTGTTTTTTGGGAAATGGAAAATGAATAACACAGCTTGCCGAGGCCTTTGTTGAATATTACCATGTACTTGTTGAAATATGGAAAATCAAGGAAAAAAAAGCAGGCATTTAAGCTCGCCATTTTATTCCCTGTTTGGAAAACATTTAAAAAGACACGGAGGCCTCTATGACTAAACCATTAAATTTAGCACCTACAAAATTGGTTCCAAACCCTGGATAGGTAAAGTCATTGTAATTTCGAGTAACGTATTCTGCTTTTAACTTAACGTTGTTTGTCAAGTTATACCCTAAACCTGATTGAATTCTATCGACATTGGCACCTTCTTGCGAACCTTCAGTTTGCTCAACCTTAGAATATCTTCCGGCCATGTGAAATTTACGTTTGGCTCCGAAGCTATATACCAATTCGCCACCTATTTGTGTCCATGCTTCGGCACTTTCTCCAGCATCACTACCATTATTATCTTCATCCTTTACTTTTTCAATAATTCAGAAGAACTCAAGCCCTTTAATCTGGAAGTATGGGTTTACTTGGTATGCGAAAACATTTTGAGAGGTATTAGGTAAAATCTGGCCAAGCTCCAGGGCCGTTTTCAGTGTGATCTACGGTATATATAGAACCACTTAATCTAAATTTAGAATCGTTTTTAAAGGTTTGGTCGTATGCTAGCCTGCTATAAAAAGTTGTACCATGGCCTTCTTTTAAATCTCCTTTTGTGGTACCTCCTGAAAGGGCGGCCATAAACTCAAATTGCATATCTACATTTGTATGAAAATAGTTAAATATGGGTTTTCTAAATTAAGAAAAAGAGAAGTC
>JAGLKG010000472.1 GCA_023141835.1 Maribacter sp.
ATGGACTCTGATATTCCAATGCGTGAAAGAGCCAATACAGCTGCGTGCCTTATATAATTGTCTTTATCGGCGTTTTGCTCAATTAAGTCCAATAATGGTTTTACCGCTTCTTCATATTTAATTCTCCCCAGTGCCTGGGCAGCAAAGAATTGTACCCTGGCGCTTTCATGCTTTAGAAGTGGGATAAGGCTTTCGCCTGAGTTGCTATACCTTACATCTCCCAAAACCTTTACAGCTTGGGCTATAATTTCTGGATCTTTATCAGATAAAAGATCAATCAGGGGTTCAGCCTTCCCCAAATCGTTACTGGCAATTTGCCCAATACCCCAGATGGCATGTATTCTTGCAAACTGATTTTCCTCTTCGGCAATGACCCTTTTTAAAGCCCTATACCCCCAAAAGGTTCGAGTGGCCAATTCAAATTGCGCTTTTTTACGAATACGCATATCTGGATAACTTAAGAAGGCTACTAAATCGGTCGCAGATTGATTTTCATAGTCGAGCGTCATTAATCGTTGGGTTTCTTTTCGCTCGGCTTCAAGGTCGTTCTTTCCTTGTTCAACATCCAATTTCCAAATCCGGCCAGAATTTTTAGTATTCCAACCATTGATCCAGTCAGAAAAATACAATGCCCCGTCAGGCCCGAAGCGTAATCCCGTTGGCAAAACTCCACTTAATACACTCTTATCATCACCCAATTCAAAGGAAGCACCATTGGGTTTCAAGTCAAAAGACCAGATATTAGATCTACCTGGATCACCGACAAATTCAACAAGAAAGAATTTATCCAACCAATCCTTGCCCAGGGCGGTTCCTGGATTAAAAGCCATACCCGTTGGGCCATTATGAAAATTACTGATCGGCGGAATGATATAGGCCGCTTGTCCATCCCAGCGTGGTGTATAGAGTTTTTCATCCATCCAAACCTTATAGGCATTGTTCTTGGGGTCGGTATACTTTCCATATTGCCAATTGGAGCGCCAACCTGCATCGGAACCCTCAACGATATGAACCAAACGTTCACTCTCGCCACGATGGTCACCATCATTATCTGACGAAATTATATTGCCATAGGCATCGAATACAAATTCATGTGTATTTCTTAATCCGCGTGCGAAAACCTCAAAGTCACTACCATCTGGATTAGAACGTACAATAACCCCTTGATTTGGGTATTTGTGATTGACCCCATCAACAGTCGTCAAATTAGCTCCTATATCGCCAATGCCCCAATAAATTTTACCATCCGGACCCTCTATGGCTCCAGACATGCCGTGACCGCCAAAACCAATATGTACGGCAAAACCATGGGCCAAGGAAGTTTTTTCATCAAACACCCCATCTCCATTGGAGTCCCATAAACGCCAGAAATCTGGGCCAACACCTACAAAAATATCCTCATCGCGCACTAGTAGTGCCCCTGCTACATCGGTTATTTCCTCATTGAAATCTTCTAGAACTCGAGTGGAAACGTCAGCAATGCCATTTCCATTTATATCTTCGAGCATCCAAACTTCTTCTTTTTCAACGGCTAGATCTTTCCAATCATGAATACTATCGTTGTTCAGGTCCTTTAACCATTCATTTTCTTTACTCTTTTCCGTGGCGAATGTATTTCGTAAAAAGGTTCTTCTATCTTCAACGGATTGCAGAGCAATGGAAGGTGTCATCCAGTCACGATGTCCCCGAATGTCAAACTCGGAATTTTTTTGACGATTAGTACGCGTTATATAAATTCTGCCCTCATCATCAATGTCCATGGCAATTGGGTCGGGAGCCAGTGAGTCTGAGGCCCATAAACTCAATTCCAAGCCTTCAGCGACTTTTGCAGGAACAGTTTCCCTAGCTTTTTTGGCCTTTTCGATTCCAGTAATGGAATCCTCATAAATGACCAAAGGTGTTTCAATGGGTTTGGTAGACTTTGTATTACAGGAGGAAATGAATACAATTGAAGCTAAAAGTATGAATGCCTGTTGTTGGATATTTTTAAATTTCATCGCCGATCGTTAAAGAGTTTGATTTACCTCATAAAAATAGAGATTTCTAACAAAGCGGAAAAGGAAGGCCGAAGTAATCAGCCTATAAAATCAGGAATATAACATTTTAAACCGATTTTTATATTTTTAGTAGTCGTTTGATGTCTTGGGTAATTCTTTTTACTTCCTCTTCCTTGGTGCCATCGTATACGCCCCGTATGCGTTTTTTTCTATCAACGAGTATAAAGTTTGGAGTATGGATAAAATCTTGAAGCCCACCATCTCCCTGGTCCACAGCTGCAAAATAGCTTTTCCGTGCCAAATTATAAATGTGCTTTTTATCTCCCGTGGTAACGTTCCATTTAGCATCTATTACACCATTTTTTTCGGCGTACTTTTTTAATATGGGAACACTGTCCATTTCCGGGGTCACTGACATAGATAGGAACATCACCTCATTCTCTTTT
>JAGLKG010000473.1 GCA_023141835.1 Maribacter sp.
TTGTAGACAGAAAAAACGTTTTGCCAATATTGAATCGATTATTGGAGAAAAATGTAATCCTTTTAAAAGATGAGATTTATGAACGATACAAACCTAAATATATTCGTTATGTAAAACTTGGAGTGGCATACCGCTCCGAGGCTATGCTCGAGGAATTATTGGAATCGCTTACAAGAGCTCCCAAACAGAGCCAGGTTGTCCTATCATTATTTCAATTGCAGGCAACTGACAAAAAGCCAATTAAAATATCGGACCTTGAAAACGCAAGTGGTACTTCCAAAGCCGTGATAAAAGCTTTGATCAATAAAGGGATTTTAGAAGAATATCACATCCAGACCGATCGGGTGACCTATGAGGGAAGCGGAGGGAGTTTTGACCTGAAATCATTGAACGAACACCAGCAAAAATCTTTGGATGATGTATTGCAAAGTTTTGATAACAAAAAAGTTACGTTATTGCACGGTGTTACTTCCTCAGGTAAGACCGAGGTGTATGTTAAATTGATTGAAGATTGTATCAACACTGGTAAACAGTCATTGTATTTACTCCCTGAAATTGCACTGACAACGCAATTGATAGCAAGACTACAGGATTATTTTGGTGAGAAAGTATCGGTATACCATTCAAAGTATAGCGTTCATGAAAGGGTAGAGGTATGGAATAATGTGTTGGCGAAAAGAGCAAAGGCTCAAATAGTGATTGGTGCCCGTTCAGCACTGTTTTTACCTTATTCCAATTTAGGACTGATAATCGTCGATGAAGAGCATGAAGGCTCATTCAAACAATTTGACCCTGCCCCAAGATATCATGCCCGTGATGCAGCGATTGTATTATCCAATATACATCAATCTAATATATTATTGGGGTCTGCCACCCCAAGTATTGAAAGTTATAATAATTCACAAACAGGAAAATATGGGTACGCCCACATCAATATACGCTACGGTAATGTTCTAATGCCTGATATTGAGCTTGTTGATATAAAGGAACAAACGCGTAAAAGAAGAATGAAGGGACATTTTTCGGAGCGCTTAATGGAAGAAATAAGTGAAACGCTTGAGAATGGCGAACAAGTCATACTTTTTCAAAATCGCAGAGGATTTGCACCTATCGTTGAATGTACTACCTGTGGTCATTCACCCCAATGCCCCAATTGTGATGTAAGTTTAACCTATCATCAATATAAAAAACAATTACGATGCCATTACTGTTCACACCATGTAGCTTTACCAGAAAGCTGTGAGGCTTGTGGCAGTGCTACTTTAGACACTAAGGGTTTTGGTACTGAACAAGTGGAACAAGAGCTTAAAACCCTGTTTCCAAAAGCGAAAGTGGGACGTATGGACTTGGATACTACAAGGGGTAAATATGGCTATGAAAAGATAATAAACGCATTTGAGCAACAGGAATTGGATGTTCTTGTAGGTACACAAATGTTGACCAAGGGGTTGGATTTTCGGAATGTGAATTTAGTGGGTATTATGAATGCCGATTCATTATTGAACTTTCCCGATTATAGGGCGCATGAACGAAGTTTTCAGTTGTTGACACAAGTATCGGG
>JAGLKG010000474.1 GCA_023141835.1 Maribacter sp.
TATCATCAAATACTAAAGCAGGTTTCGAACAATGATTATGAAGAGATGTTCAAGGAACAATTGTATGAAAGGGAACAGTTTTTTTACCCCCCAGTCAATCGAATTATTAAAATAACCTTTAAACATAAAGATTACAATAGATTGAATGAGGCGTCCGAATGGTTTGCCAAGTCATTAAGAAACGTATTTGGCAGTGGGATTTTAGGTCCCGAATACCCGCCGATTGCTCGTATTCGGAATCAATACCTGAAAAATGTGATGGTTAAGGTCGCATTAAAGCAATCTTTGACCCAAACAAAAAATAGCATTAAAAGAATCCATAGATCTTTTAATGCTATTTCGCAGTTCAAAAGCGTGCGTGTAATCTACAATGTAGACCACATATAATTTAAACGTTACTTAGCGCTTCAGCCAATTCGGTCTTTTTATTTCTACTTAAGGGTATAGACCTTCCGCTAACTTCAACATTTTTACTATTGAATTTCTCAACTTTTTCCAAATTCACAATGTAGGATTTGTGGATTCT
Source organism: Maribacter sp. (assembly GCA_023141835.1). Classification (GTDB taxonomy): domain Bacteria; phylum Bacteroidota; class Bacteroidia; order Flavobacteriales; family Flavobacteriaceae; genus Maribacter_A. The sequence continues at coordinate 527 of JAGLKG010000474.1, forward strand.
TAGAAATTTTTCTGCGGGCAACTGCTTTTCGAAAGATTTCATTGTTGATAAAATTACGATATTGGCCTCATCGGTTACCAATTTAATGTAATCACCCAAAGCTTCTATCCATTTGATATCGCTCAAGATAACTTTTCTCTTTTTAAGGTTACTTTTAACGAAGATATGTTCCTCATCTTCGTTAATCCTGTGTATTTGTTCGTATTTTGCTACGGCCCTTTTAACAGATGCATCAAAACGTGCCATAGTAATAGGCTTGTGCAGATAATCTGTTACGTCGTAATCAAATGCTTTTAGGGCATAATCTGGCTTTCCGGTAATCAAAATTACCTGCGGACTGTTTTCCAAGGATTCGAGTAGGTCAAATCCACTTATAATGGGCATTTCAACATCTAGAAAAATCAAATCGATCTCGTGGTTTTTAATGCCGTTCTTCGCCTCAATGGCGTTGCTGTACTCCGCTACCATAGCAAGATTGGGATGGTTGTTCACCAATTTGGCCACGGCCATCCTTTGCATGGACGAATCGTCAACGATAATACTTCTTAATTTCATAAATGGGTTGATTTGTGGGGTTAAATCATCGACAAATTACCGAAAAAACACGCTGAACTGCAATTAAAGTTGTAAACAATGTATTGAATCCTGTATAGTTTGCAATGATTATAAATTTAAGATTAGGTTAAGTTCATTTTTTATGATTATCCTAACTATAACGAAGATTTTTTCGTTTTCTTGTGAATAGTCGCAAATATTCTTATTTTTGCGCTCCTTAAAACAAAATATTTTATGAACAATTACGAAACTGTTTTCATTTTGAATCCCGTTCTATCTGATGTTCAGATAGAGGAAACAGTTAAGAAATTTGAAGATTTCTTAATTAAGAATGGCGCCAAAATGGTGTCAAAAGAAAATTGGGGGCTAAAAAAGTTGGCCTATCCAATACAGAACAAAAAAAGTGGTTTTTACCATTTGTTTGAATTTACCGATGCTGGCCAAGTTGTTGGTCCTTACGAGCAGGAATTTAGAAGAGATGAGCGTATTATGCGCTTTTTGACTGTAAAGTTAGACAAGCATGCCATCGAATGGGCTGAAAAAAGAAGAACAAGGTTAAAAACTAAAGCGTAAGTACTATGGCATCTATAGAACAACAGGCAAAAGGCAAAAAAGATGGGGAAATCAGATATTTGACCCCATTGAATATCGAAACCAACACCAAAAAGAAATATTGTCGTTTCAAGAAATCAGGTATTAAGTACATTGACTATAAAGACCCTGATTTTTTAATGAAATTGGTTAATGAGCAAGGAAAACTTCTTCCGAGAAGGCTTACCGGAACTTCCCTGAAGTATCAGAGAAAAGTAGCTCAAGCTGTAAAAAGGGCACGTCATATGGCGCTTATGCCGTATGTTGGTGATTTATTAAAATAAAAGAAACGAACCATGGAACTTATATTAAAAGAAGACGTACAAAACTTAGGTTTTAAAGACGATGTGGTAAGTGTTAAGAACGGTTACGGTAGAAACTTTCTTATCCCTAAGGGTTTAGCCATGATGGCAACTCCCTCAGCTAGAAAGGTATTGGCCGAGAACTTAAGACAAAGGGCGCATAAAGAAAAGAAAGTGGTTGATGCAGCCAATAAGATTGCAGAGGCCCTTAAGGCACTTGAACTTAAAATAAAAGCAAAAGCTGGTGCTGGCGATAAACTTTTTGGATCTGTAACCGCTATAGATTTGGCTGCGGCCATTGAAAAAGAAGGTCATGAAATTGATAAAAAATTCATCACAATTCTTGGTGGATCTATTAAAAGAATAGGCCCTTGCAATGCACAGATTAGATTGCACAGAGATGTTGTAATTGATTTTGCATTTGAAGTAGTTGCTGAAAAGAAATAACTATTCAAGTTTTATAATTATAAGCCTTTCAGCCTTTTCTGAAAGGCTTTTTTATTGTTACCAATGAAATATACAAGATTGACCAAACAGCAATTGGAAGAATTGCATCCCGAATTCATAAATTTTTTGGCCACACAATCAATTACAAATGACGAGTGGGCAAAATTAAAAGTGGAAAAACCTGAGGTAGCTGAGGAAGAATTGGATGTTTTTAGCGATTTGATATGGGAAGGCGTTCTTTCCAAGGTAGCCCATCTTGAAAATGTTTCGGCACAACAAATGCATCTTTTCAAATTGACAGATAAGGAAATGAAATTGATATCGGTCAAAGTCATGAATCCTGATATTGATTTGACCACCGAAGTTGGGTTTAGCTGGTTCAAGAAAAATTGGCAATCCGATTTTGTGGAATACCTTACGGCATCAAAGTCCTATACAACAGATAAGAACCTGGATAAATTCAATTTAATAAAACAAGGTGCTGTAATTACCAAAGGTGATCTGTACAAATGGTTTGATAGTATGATCGAGTAATTTTATTGTCAGTCTAAGACAAACCGGAATCTACAAAACTTTATATTTGCACCAGAATTCAACCAAATGGCACAAAAACCAAGCATACCTAAGGGAACCAGGGATTTTTCACCTGCCGAAATAACAAAACGGGATTACATTTTTAATGTAGTAAAGAAGCACTTTAAGGTATTTGGTTTTCAGCCTATAGAAACACCCTCTTTTGAAAACTCCGAAACCTTACTGGGAAAATATGGGGATGAAGGTGATCGGTTGATATTTAAAATATTGAATTCGGGCGATTTTATAGGCAAAGTTGATGATGTGACCTACAATTCAAAAGATTCAAAGTCGTTAACCCCTAAAATTTCTGAAAAGGCACTCCGCTACGATTTAACGGTACCTTTTGCCCGATATGTGGTGATGCACCAGAACGAGATCGATTTCCCCTTTAAACGCTATCAAATACAGCCCGTTTGGAGAGCAGATCGCCCACAAAAAGGTCGTTTTAGAGAGTTTTATCAATGTGATGCCGATGTGGTGGGTGCCAATTCGCTTTTACAGGAAGTTGAACTGATACAATTGTATGATGCTGTATTTGCTGATTTAAAATTGGAAGGGGTAACCATAAAACTCAATAATCGCAAAATACTCGCGGGAATTGCTGAAGTTATAGGTGCGCAGAACAATCTGGTCCATTTTACGGTGGCCTTGGATAAATTGGACAAAGTTGGAGTAGAGGGCGTTAAAAAGGAAATGCTGGCCAAAGGGATATCCGAACAGGCCATCGCAAAAGCTGAGCCTTTATTTACAATGACTGGTAGCAATTCGGAACAACTTGAGATACTCAAAGGTCTGCTTTCCAATTCGGAGCAGGGAAGTAAAGGTGTGGAGGAGCTTGAATATATTATGGATTCAATTTCTGATTTAGGGCTGCAAACGGCCAAACTTTCCATTGATGTTACTTTGGCCCGTGGATTGAATTATTATACCGGGGCCATTTTTGAGGTATCAGCCCCAGGGACAGTAAAGATGGGATCGATAGGCGGCGGTGGTCGTTATGATGATCTTACGGGTATCTTTGGCCTAAAGGATGTAAGTGGCGTAGGTATTTCGTTCGGATTAGATCGAATTTATTTGGTATTGGAAGAATTGGGATTGTTCCCAAAAACCCTAGACAAGTCCTTAGACGTACTCTGTATTAATTTTGGGGATAGGGAGTCTATGGCCGCTTTGAAATTGGCTGGTGAGCTTAGAAAGGAGCATATAAAGGCCGATGTATACCCAACAGCTGCCAAAATGCAGAAGCAGATGAAATATGCCAATAACCGTAAAGTGCCCTATGTTATTTTAATAGGGGACAAGGAGTTGGAAACCAATTCGTTTGTGGTAAAGCATATGAACAGCGGGGAGCAGCAAACCTATAGTCTAAATAACCCTGAGGATTTTATTCATTCAATGTAATTTTTCCTTGATTGATTGAACAACAGACTCATAGTAGCCTTCTTTGTAAGGCACATATTTCTTAAAGTTCCCCTCCGCAATGATTTCTTCAGAGAACTGGGTCAAAGGTATAAGGTCTAATACCTCAACTTCACTATCCTGTTTGGTAAGACGTTCAAAAGGCACTTTCAACTTGCATAAATAAGTATGGTGGAACTCACAGTCGATCAAGTCGTCATTGTGCCGATGAACGGACTTGAAAACGCCCATTTTATGAAGTTCCGCTTTGGTGATTTCAAGCCCTATTTCTTCTAAAACCTCGCGAATGGCTGAAGTCTCAAAATCCTCCCCGGCTCCTATATGTCCAGCTACAGACACATCCCAGTAGAGGGGATGGGTGTCTTTTTCCCTTCCCCTTTGCTGAATTAAAATTTGACCACTTTGAGTGTAGACCCAAACATGTACTGTAGGATGAAACAGTCCATTTTTGTGTGCAACTGATTTCATAACGGTTTCACCAGTGAAGTTTCCATCGGTATCTAAAACATCCAATAGTTCGTCCATTATTGATTTGTTTTAATTTTTGGTCGAGCAGGGTCGAAACTAGATTTCTAGTTTTCAAGCCCGTTCCAATACAGACTATGATATAATAGAAGTAGGCGATGCCTACTCAAAATAACTGAACGTCTCACCCTCCTCAATGGTAAGTAGTGTTTCATAAATCAATCGAATCACATTTTCAACATCGTCTCTATGAACGGTTTCAACCGTCGTATGCATGTAACGTAATGGTAATGATATCAATGCAGAAGCGACTCCGCCATTGCTGTATGCAAAGGCGTCAGTATCTGTTCCAGTAGATCTTGAAGCGGCCATGCGTTGGAAAGGGATTTTATTGCCCTCTGCAGTTTCGATAATGCGCTCCCGTAATTTGTTCTGTACGGCTGGTGCATAGGAGATAACCGGACCTGCGCCCATCTCGGTATGGCCCTGTGTTTTCTTCTCTATCATGGGCGTAGTGGTATCGTGGCAAACATCAGTGATAATGGCCACATTGGGTTTTATGGTTTGAGTGATCATCTCAGCGCCCCGTAAACCGATCTCTTCCTGTACGGCATTGGTTATATACAAGCCGAAAGGAAGTTGTTTTTTATTTTCATGAAGCAGTCTGGCCACCTCGGCTATCATAAACCCACCGACCCTATTATCTATGGCCCGACATACAAATTTGTCTTTATTCAGTATTTGGAATTCATCAGGGTATGTAATGACACATCCCACATGAACGCCCATTTTCTCAACTTCTTCCTTGTCTTTTGCTCCTATATCAATAAAAATATTATCCAACTTCGGTGGTTCTTCTTTGGCCTTGTTTCTGGTATGAATGGCCGGCCAGCCAAAAACACCTTTGACCATTCCGTTTTTTGTATGGATGTTCACCCATTTTGATGGAGCGATCTGGTGGTCGCTACCACCATTGCGAATTACATAAAGAAGCCCGTTATCGGTAATATAATTCACATACCAAGAAATCTCATCAGAATGCCCTTCAATAACCACTTTGAATTCAGCATCAGGATTTATGACCCCAACGGCAGAGCCATAGGTGTCGGTAATGAATGTATCTACATACGGTTTAAGGTAGTCCATCCATATTTTTTGACCTTCCCATTCGTAGCCGGTAGGTGCTGCATTGTTTAAATAAGTTTCTAAAAAATCCATTGATTTTTTATTGAGCAACTTCTTCGTATTCATTGATATCGTATTTAGATACAAACTTAACAATATTCACTTTTAATTTGTAATAACAGTGCTGAATAATCGTTAATTTTGACAAAGCCTTTATTTATGCCATGTCGATGAAGAAGGAGATATTATATATTGTTTTTTGGATGTTTGGAACGACAGCTTTTGCGCAGGTTGAAGAGCAACCTATGGATTCCATTACAGAAAAGATGATTATAATCGAAGGGGATTCAATAGTGTATAATTCAATTCCTTTGGAGGAGGTCTACGTATTTGGTAAACTTAAGTTCCCGACTTATAAAGACAAGCTCCGTTACTATATTCTTAGGCGCAAGACCATAAAAGTATTTCCATATGCAAAGATGGCCGCTGAGCGATTGAGTGAGCTTAATGACAGTCTTTCAAAGATAAAAAGATCGCGAAAACGTAAAAAATACACAAAGAAAGTCCAAAAGTATATTCAGGGCGAATTTTCTGGTGAACTGAAGAAGCTTACCAGAACAGAAGGTCAAATTTTGGTTAAATTGATTTATAGGCAAACCGGTAAGACCTCTTTTGAACTCGTAAAGGAGCTTAGAAGTGGCTGGCGTGCCTTTTGGTATAGTACTACGGCTAAAATGTTTAAAATAAGCCTTAAGGAGGAGTTTAGACCAGCATTGGTACAGGAGGATTATCTTATCGAGGATATTTTGCAAAGGGCTTTTGCTTCGAGCCGCCTGGAACGCCAGAAATCTGCATTGGATTTCAATTACCTGGATCTCGAAAACAAATGGAGTTCAAAAAAGAAAGATGGCGATTGATCCTTGCAACAGATTTTTACTTTTGTTTTTCCTGTGTGCCAAAAAGTGCATTCACAATTAGACGAACGCTGTAAAAGCCCATGGCAATGGCCGCAATTGCAAGGACAATACCCACAATCAATACTGGAATATAATAGGTGTGTCCTTCATTTTTAAAAGCCTGATGCAAAACAATCGGAGCTGTGAACATGAGTACTATGGTGTATGCAAAATGTTTTAAGCCCTTAATTATTAAGTCCCTGTCTGTTCTCATTATGGCTAGATTTAGTAGCCTTAAAATTACTTATTATATCCTATATTTAGGTCCATAAACGGAAACTTAATTTTGAATACTCCCATGAGGATATTGTTAATACCTGATAAATTTAAAGGGTCTCTTACCGCAAACGGGGTAATTGAGGCTCTAAAGCATGGCATTCTTGAAAAATATCCCAAAGCTAAAATCTCCTCGATCATTGCTTCGGATGGTGGCGACGGATTTTTACATGCGGTTTCTCAAAATGTACAGTGTCAGCAAATTGACACAAAGACTTTTGATCCTTTGGGAAGAGACATAGCATCATATTATTTATATGATCCAGTAGAGAATGTAGCATACATTGAATTAGCCAAAGCTTCTGGGATAGAACTGCTTTCTGAAGATGAAAGAAACGCCGTGCTTACTTCGACCTATGGTACTGGTGTGGAGATAAAGCACGCAATAAATAGGGGTGCCAAAACTGTGTATATTGGGCTTGGAGGAAGTGCGACCAATGATGGAGGAATTGGGATTGCAGCTGCTCTGGGATATAGTTTTTTAGACGGTTCGCAAAATGAACTTAAACCCAATGGAAAAAACCTATCACGAATTCAACATGTACGAAAGGGAGATGGGCCAGACTTTGGTTCAGTTTCCATTATAGCCATAAATGATGTTGATAATCCACTATATGGTAAAAATGGAGCAGCCCACATCTATGGGAGGCAAAAGGGTGCTAGCTCGGACGAAATACAAGAACTGGATGAAGGGCTACGGAATCTCGATAGGGTTGTTACAGCCCATTTGAACAAAGATGTAGCCTTGGTGGGTGGCTCGGGAGCCGCAGGGGGCACCGGGTTTGGTTTAAAGGCCTTCTTAAATGCTGAATTCATAGCTGGAATCAATTTTGTGCTGAATCTATCCGGTGCTACCAAACTATTGGATGAACATGGATTTGATTTCATAATAACAGGGGAGGGTAAACTAGACCGTCAGACTCTAAATGGCAAATTGATAAAAGGAGTTGTAGATTTAGGTGCCAAATACAATATCCCGGTAATCGCGGTTTGTGGACAATCGGAAATTAATGAAGATAGCTCTGAAAGCCTTGGCTTAGCTAAAATAATTGAGATTAGGGATGTTTCAAAACCAATTCAATTTAGTATGGAAAATGCTTATATATTGACAAAGAGGGCTATAGGTGAATATTTGAACCAATTATAACCTGTCACTCTAAAAGCAAACGGTCTTATTCAATGACAAAAATAGTGGTATAGGTTTGGCAAACAGCAAAGTATCCTAGGGCAAAATTATCAGCATTTGTGGTGTTTACAATATTTCCTTTTACGGTTGCCGAAGGTGTTTGAAAAGGCCCTTGGTCTCCACCGCTTTGAACAATCAGTTGATTCATGTAGTTGTAAAAGGGCTTGTCGACCCCAATGATACTTATATTGAGTTCTCGACCAGATTCAAGTCCGTCTTCATAAAAATAGGAAAATTCAAAGGATTGTCCTGGATAAAAGGTGTCTTCCGAAACCAAATATTCGTTGAAATCAAAATCAAAAAGATAAAAATCCTCTCGATTTAATTCATCGGTAAATGAAAGTACAACCTCCGTTTCTTCCCCAGAGAATAATGTGCCATCCCCTTGATTGATAGCATCTAATGGCACTGTGGGAATGTATGATGTTTTTGCCGAATAGACTTCATCTTTAAAAACGATTGTTAGTTGCAATTCATCTTGCTGTATATTGGTAATGGGCCATTCTGAAATATATATCCCTGACCCCAAAGGTTCTTCAACAAGATTTATATGACTATTGTTTATTGTATTTACAATATATACTTCGGATAATAGGGCAGGACTTATTTCCTCAAAGAAAGAAGTTGTTTCCGTGGCTTTGACCTTAATCTGTACCACAGGTTCATTTACATTCACACGTATCAACGCATCAATTGATAATCGGGGTTTGTCATTTGGCACTTCTACCTCAATTACATCTTGACAGCCCGAAAATAGGAACAAGACCAATGCTATATAGATTATAAATTTATTCATGGCTAAAACTTAAAATTATAGGTAACTGCCGGTACAATACCGAATATAGCCGTTCTTAATGCCTCATTCATGTTCGTGTCTTGATTTCGACTAAAGGATATTGAGGCGGCATTTTTTCTATTGTAAATATTATATATGCTAAATACCCATTCACCCTTCAATTTCTTGTTCAAATTCTTCGTCGGGGTCATGGTCGCCGATACATCGATTCTATGATAATTTGGTAGTCGTTCTTGATTGCGAAATCCGTAATAAGGGACGGTCACCCCTTGAAATTCAAATTGTCCGATGGGATAGTTGGTTGGTTGGCCCGTTTGGTATACAAAATTGGTATTGAAGCTCCACTTCGTATTAAGTTCATAACTGGCATACAGAGAAAAATCGTGTGTTTTATCATAGGGGGTGTTATACCATTTTCCCGAGTTGATCCCCGTTTCCCCAAAATTCCTACCAGGGGTTTTTTGCTCAGATTTCGAAAGTGTATAGGCCAGCCAACCTTGGAATCTACCCTCGTTCTTCCTTAACAACAACTCCAAACCGTATGCTCTGGCCTTACCATTCAAAATAACCTGTTCAATGGCTTCATTGGCTATTAAATTGGCTCCATCGATGTAATCGATTCTATTTTGAAGGTCCTTATAAAAAACTTCAGTCTCAAGGGCATATTCCCCTTCACTGATATTCTTAAAATATCCTAAGGCGTATTGATCTAAAAGTTGAGGTTTAATGAAAGGACCACTTGGTGTCCAAACATCCAAGGGAGTAGGGGAATTGGTATTGGAAATAAGATGAAGATACTGTGCCAATCTGATATAACTGGCTTTAAATGAACTATTTTGATTTAAAATATAGGATAGTGAAATACGAGGTTCTAGAGTATTGAACCTTGCCAAACTCTTATTTCTCCCAGACCGTATCGTACGTATGGGTTTTGCCTCTTGATAAATCTGTAAGGCTGTATTAAAATCAACAGGGTTGTCATTTTCATAAACATTAAGTTCGTCTTGCCCTAGGCGATTAAAATAACTAAAGCGCAGGCCATAGCCCAAACTCAAAGCGTCGCTAATGGTATGTGCTACATCGACATAGGCGGCAAATTCATTGGCATATTTTTGCATCAACTGTTCTTCCAAAATACCTGAGTTGAGGTTACTGGGTTCTATTTCCCCTGGATTAAATTGATAATAAATAGTGTTAATGCCGTAGTTGATCTGAAATTTATCATTCAGATAATGTTTTAAATCATATTTTACATTGAAGTTCTGTATTCCCGAATTCCAATTGAAACCAACAAAGTCAAGTTTTAGACCATAATAATAGTCGGAATAAATTAAGGAAAGGTTAGAGAATAGTTTATCTGAAAACAAATGGTTCCAACGGAAATTGCCGACAGCATTACCATATGTATTTACAAAACTATCGCTTATACCGAATACGTCTCTCCCAAAATAACCTGACAGGAAAATATTGTTATTGGCGTTAAGTTTGTAATTAAGTTTGGTGTTAAGGTCATAAAAATATACCGTGTTATCATTGTCAAAAAGTGGGAGGAATAAATGTGCATAAGAGGCCCGTCCCCCAATCAAAAAAGCAGCTTGATTTTTCTTTATGGGCCCCTCGACCAGTAATCGGCTTGCAATAGCTCCAATACCACCTTTGATTCCCAATTTTTTACTGTTGCCCTCCTTTTGAAAAATATCCAAGACAGAGGAAACACGACCACCATATCTTGCCGGAATGCCACCCTTATAGAGTTTGATATCCTTTATAGCGTCGGGATTAAATACCGAGAAAAAACCAAACAGATGCGAGGAGTTGAAAATTGTGGCCTCATCGAGCAAAATGAGGTTTTGATCAACGGCACCACCCCTTACATTGTAGCCTGAGGCCCCTTCCCCAGCATTCGTAACGCCGGGTAGTAATAAAATTGACCTGATAACATCGGCTTCGCCAAAAATTACCGGAATCTTTTTGATAGTTTCAATGGCCAGGGTATTCACACTCATTTGAGGTTTTCTAATGTCTAGTTTTCCATTGTTATCAGTTAAGATAACCTCTTCCAATTGCTCCACTTCCTCAACCATTAAAAAATTCAACTTGATATCTTCGGCTAGATTGATTTTCTGAACTTGATTTTGAAACCCTAGATAGTTGATTTGAATTTGGTATTCACCTTCTGGCAATGTAATTGAATAAAACCCATATTCATTGGTGGTAACGCCAGTTCCTATATCAGGAAAGCCAATGGTGACACCAATCATGGTCTCATTGCTTGAAACCTCTAAAACCGTACCGCTTAGTGTAAATTTTTGTTGGGAGAATGCAAATAACGAAAATGCAAGATAGACAATGCAAAAAGTTGAAACCCGCAAATTCATTAAATCAATTTTAGGTAAATGTAAAAAGAATACCTTCTGCCATTACATGTTACCATTAATTTAAAACAAAAAGACCCCTGCTTTTAAAGCAGAGGTCTTGGATATTTTATAAGCGTCTTTCTTAAATATTGGCCAAAATACTATTTAGAGTTTTACTTGGCCTCATGGCTTCGGTAGCCATTGTTATATTAGGAATGAAATAGCCCCCAATATTCTGGGATGCACCTTGGGCATTCCCTAGTTCTTCAAGAATTTTGTTTTCCTGATTTTGCATTTCTTTTGCAACTACAGAAAAAATAGCACTTAATTCAGAATCTTTTTGTTGGTTGGCCAAGGCTTCGGCCCAGTACATGGCCAAATAAAAATGACTTCCTCTAGTATCCAATTCTTTCACTTTACGGGAAGGGGATTTGTCGTTAAGCAAAAACTTCTCAGTTGCACTGTCCAAAGCATCTCCCAATATTTGTGCTTTGGTATTGTTGTTTTTCTCTCCAAAGAACTCTAATGAGACGCCTAGGGCTAAAAACTCACCCAATGAATCCCATCGAAGATGACCTTCTTCCAAGAACTGTTCTACATGCTTGGGTGCAGATCCACCAGCTCCGGTTTCAAAAAGGCCACCACCATTCATCAAAGGAACTATTGAAAGCATTTTGGCACTTGTGCCTACCTCCAATATGGGGAAGAGGTCTGTTAGGTAATCCCTTAAGACATTGCCGGAGACCGAAATGGTGTCTGCTCCCTCTTTTATTCGTTTTAAGGTAAATTTTGTCGCTTCGATAGGGGATAATATGCGAATATCCAGACCGTCAGTATCGTGTTCTGGTAAATAAGTATTGACTTTCTTGATTAGTTCCGCATCATGTGCCCTGTGTTCATCTAACCAGAATATCGCAGGAATGTGTGAGGCACGTGCCCTAGAAACGGCAAGCTTGACCCAATCTTGGATGGGTGCATCCTTCACCTGGCACATTCTCCAAATATCACC
>JAGLKG010000475.1 GCA_023141835.1 Maribacter sp.
TGTATTCGCTATGTCATAAACATAAAAAACGCCCAATGTTGAGCGTCTGAAGATCGATTCTATTTCTGTGGCCAATATAATTTTGGATTCATCTTGACTAAAGGCATAAGAACTAAACAATGGAATTTCCTTACTGTCCGCCGAGGAGACTATGGTCTCAACTTTCTTCAAGCTCCTATAATCATATTTGTCAATACTGGTTAATCTGTTTGACCTATTGTTATTCAGGACCGTATATTGCTTGCCATTTTTCATTGACCGAAGAACCTCTAGCCCATTGGTGTTGAAAGCCCCTTGATAAATCTCCTTAACCGAAATTTTTTTTCCTTGTCCAAAAGCTGACGACATTAAACCTGCCAACAATAGCAATAGAATGTATTGTTTATTCATGTATTTATAAGAAATTGTTCGAAATTTCATCAAGTTTAGTGAATATTTTACAATTAATTAAACTTTATCCCCAAAAAGCACGAAGGCTTGATTGTGGGTTAAGACCAATGGATTATGTACTTAATGATTATCTTTGAAACCACAAACCAAAAGCTTTATGACAACTCCAATTTTGGGCTTCTCCAAACTGTCTAAACAAGAAAAAATAGAATGGGTCTCCCAGCACTATACCAACAATCCGAGTGAAGCCAAAAAAATATTGGAACGGTATTGGAATTCTGAAAACGATGTGCAAAAACTGCATGATGAGTTCATTGAAAATACAATTACCAACTACTATCTTCCTTTGGGAATCGCACCTAATTTTTTGATAAACGACAAAATGTATGCGATTCCTATGGCCATAGAGGAAAGTTCAGTAGTTGCCGCGGCTAGTAAATCTGCCAAATTCTGGTTGGATCGTGGCGGATTCAAAACAAAAGTCTTAGGTACTGAAAAAGTAGGCCAAGTACATTTCATATATTCTGGGGATTTTGCCAAGCTCGAAAAGTTTTTCTTCACCGTACATTCCAAATTACTCGAAGATGCAAAAAGCCTGATCAAGAACATGAAGAAAAGAGGCGGAGGTGTCTCCAAGATAGAATTACGAAATAAGTCGGAAGAACTACACGGCTATTATCAGTTGCATTGCACTTTCGAGACTTTGGATGCCATGGGCGCCAATTTCATCAATTCTTGTCTAGAACAATTTGCAAAGACTTTCAAGCAGGAAGCGCAGGACTTTCATTTATTTGATTCCAAGGAAAAGAATATTGAAATCGTAATGAGTATTCTCTCCAACTATGTCCCTAATTGTTTGGTGAAAGCAGAAGTGAGTTGTGCTATTAATGAGTTAAACATTGATACTTCAACAGCCCCCTTGGAATTTGCAAACAAACTGCTCAGGGCCATTGATATAGCAAATATAGAACCCCATAGGGCCGTAACCCATAATAAAGGCATAATGAATGGCATTGATGCTGTTATACTGGCCACAGGTAATGATTTTAGGGCTATAGAGGCGGGTGTGCATGCCTATGCTTCCAAGGACGGCCAGTATAAGAGTCTTACCCACGCCAGTATTGAGGATGATCTTTTCAGGTTTTGGATTGAAATACCTTTGGCTTTGGGAACCGTGGGTGGCTTAACAAATTTACATCCACTGGTAAAATTGGCACTTGAAATTCTTCAAAAGCCTACGGCCAAGGAATTGATGCAAATTGTTGCCGTGGCCGGATTGGCCCAGAATTTTGCTGCCCTAAGCTCCTTGATAACCACAGGAATTCAAGAAGGCCATATGAAAATGCACCTACTCAATATATTGAATCAATTAGGTGCCACAGATAAAGAGAAAGTAGAAGCTGTGCATTATTTTAAAACCCATACCGTAAGCCATAGTGCAGTAGTGGAAGCTTTGGAAAAGTTAAGGGCCAATTAGATGGAAAAAGAATTCTACAGTAACGGCAAACTTCTATTGTCAGGGGAATATGCCATTTTAGATGGTGCCAAAGGTTGGGCGGTACCTACTAAATTTGGTCAATACTTAAAGGTATCGGGAACTGAGTCAAAATTCCTCACATGGAAAAGTCTGGATGAAAAGGGTGGTGTTTGGTTCGAGGCAAGATATGAACTGGAATCGATGGTTGAGTTATTCGCTTCCAATCCGGAAATTTCAAAGAGATTATGCAAAATCCTAACTGAAGCAAGAGCTTTGAACCCTTATTTTTTGATGGATGTATCAGGATACCATGTAGAAACCAAATTAACCTTCCCAAGAGACTGGGGGCTAGGTACTTCATCGACTCTGATAAACAATATTGCCCAATGGGCCCAAGTGAATGCATATCAGTTATTGGCAAAAACATTCGGTGGTAGTGGATATGACATTGCCTGTGCACAATGTGCGAAATCTATTTTATACCAAATTAACGAAGGTATACCCAATGTTTTGGAACTTGATTATTCTTCCAATTTAACCCAATCACTTTTTTTTGTTTATCTAAACAAGAAACAGAATAGTGGTGATGCCATTAAAACGTATAGAAGTCTATCCATGGATAGAAAAGAACTCGTTAGTCACATATCACAAATCACCCAGCGAATGGTTTCAAGCAAAACTATTGATGATTTAGAGTTCCTGATGACCTGGCATGAAAAGGAGCTTTCAAAAGCTCTGGGTCTGCCATCAATAAAATCGAAACTATTCCCAGATTATCCAGGGGCAATGAAAAGTTTAGGAGCTTGGGGAGGCGATTTTATTTTAGTGACAGGAAGTGAAATATTGATGGATTACTTTAAGCAAAAAGGATACAAAACCATATTGCCTTTCTCCGAAATGGTGCTATGAAAAAGCCCTGATAAAATTATCAAGGCCGTATACTTTCAATTATGATGTTCTTCTAGTAAAAAGTTGCTCTATTGTCCTCTATTTCAGAAGATTCTTTTAACGCATTGTACACTGCGGCGTTTACCTTTGCCCCGCTTGATCTCTTAAGTGAGATTGCATAAGTACTATAATTATCCAATTTTGGAGCCTCTTCCTTTTTAGTAATTGAAATAAGAAAAACACCAGTCTCGCCTTCGATAAGTCCAGACGTCTCGCCTTCATTCATTGCAAATGCAGTACCAACAACAGCCGCCTCACGTCCCGCTCCGGGAATGGTCGGTGATTTTACAGTTAATGCAGATGCATTGGAAACCGAAACATTGTTGTCTTTGGCCAAATCTTCTAAAGATTTTCCTTTGTTTGCACCAATGAGCTGGGCTGCTTTTCTTTCTTTTCTAAGAATGGCAAGAATCGTTGTAGAGGCATCTTCAACACTCATAAGCCCTTCTTCATGTGCCGCTGTTAATTGTGATATGACATACCCATTATTAATATTGAACCTCTTAATCGAACCAACTTCTGTCTGATCATTAAAGGCCCATTGAACGATGCTTCGCTGAGTGGAAAGACCTGGTAAATTCTCATCCATTACTTTAATTGTGTTAACAGGGCGAACAAGGTACCCACCTTCTTTGGCCAAATCTGTAAATGGTTTTTCGCCAGAAATAGATTCCATTTCAAATTTAGTGGCATCTGTAAACAATGAATTGATTGTCGTTTCAGAGGGTTCAATTTCCCTGGCTAAAGTTCCAATTTGATAAATATCCTGCTTATCATCAATTTTGATGATATGAAAACCGAATTCGGTTTCAACAAGATCAACGGCTCCAACAGAATTTCCAAAAATGAACGTATCAAATTCGTCAGCTAACTTTCCTTGTTGAAAATAACCTAAATCCCCTCCTTGAGGCCCAGTTGGTCCATCGGAATTATCTCTTGCGTAAATTGCAAAATCCTTGATATTGCTTTTCATCTCCCTAAAAAGTTCATTCGCCTTTTTTTCGGCCTCTTCCTTGGTTCTTTTGACATCAGGATTTACCCTAGTCGCTCCTTCATAGCCAATAAGAATATGGCTAGACTTAACCGAACCATTGACTTTTTTGTCTATCATCTTCGATACTTTGAAAAAGTTACCATCCCTATATGGGCCATAGGTCTCACCCATATTCAAAGAAATCAAAGAGTCTGCAAATATTGCTGACAAGTCTCTTTTAGCCTTATATATCGTATCGAGTTTTATATCAGAATTTCGGTCTAGAAAATCGGCGATATCAGTAGTGTTTCTAAATCCGGCTAGAGTATCAATGATATCCTTATCTTCCTCATACTGGATATTAGGATCCAATAACTTGGTGATTTCCTCTTTTACGGCATTCTCATCTTCCAAAGACGGTTTTTCTTCAAAATAAATAAATTGAATATCCCTTGCGGCCTCCTGTTTGTAATCTTCTTTGTGGCCATTTATATACGTTTGTATCTCACTTTTGGTGATGGTAATGGTACTATCAGGAACCGATGAATACGGTAAGCGTACATACTTTATATCAATCTTATTATTTGCCAATTTATAATCCAATTCACCTTCTTTTAGCGTTGCCCCAAGACCCGCCTTAATCAAATTAAAATAGGCCTGTTGCTTTGCATTCTGTATTATCGATTGCTCATCCTGTAACCACAACTCGTACTGTAAAGAATTATTTCTTTTAAGATCAACAATAAAATTGCGGAATTTATTCTCATCGAAAACTCCACTCTCATCTAAGAATTGTGGATTTTGGGTATAGGACGGAATAGTTTTAATATAATTCATTATCTGATCTCTCTCAATGTCTATTCCCAAATCATCGAACTGTTGTCCTAATATAGAATTTCTAACCTCTTGATCCCAAACTTGATTTACAACTAGCATGGAAGAGGCCGTAGGTCCAAATCTTCTCGATGCGCTTTCCACTTTTTGCCTAAACTCATCTATTGAAATACTATTCCCGTTAATCTCTGCTACAGTAGAACCAGTTTTGCCTCCAGCAAAATCACTACTGGTAAATACACCGGAAATCACAAATGCAAAAAGTGCAAGCCCGATAATCAAAATCAACACCGTTGTTCTCTTTCTTATATTCTCTAAAATCGCCATTATATGGAATGTTTAAAATCAGTCTGCGAAATTACCATTTTCTTTTGAAATAATAAAAAGTAAAACACCTCTAAAAAATGGTTGATACAAGTCTAGTCATCATCCAATAGCTGTAACTTCACCAAATCGATTTTAGTGTTAGATACTTCCAAAATGGTAAAAAGGAAGTTATCAATCTTTATTTTTGAATCTAGCTCAGGTATTTCGCCAGTTTCATTGACAATAAAGCCCCCTAAAGTTTCGTATTCATCGTTCTCTGGCAATTCGAGCTTGTAGTTTTCGTTGATATAATCGACTTCCAATCTAGCTGAAAACATATAGGTACTCCCGTCCAGTTGTTCTTCGTGAAGATACGTGGAATCGTGCTCATCCTCAATTTCACC
>JAGLKG010000476.1 GCA_023141835.1 Maribacter sp.
GGACATAGTATGGGTGGTAATTTGGTCTTGAATTATGCCTTGCGAAAAAAAACAAATTTAAAAGGAATAATTGCAACAAGTCCATATTTACGGTTGGCCTTTCAGCCCCCTATATGGAAAATGGCAGTTGGTAAGGCCATGTTGAACATTTGGCCATCAATTACCTTGCCTTCAGGTTTAGATCCAAAAGGCATTTCACGAATTCTAGAGGAAGTGGAAAAATATACATCGGACCCATTGGTCCATGATAAAGTGAGTCCAATGTTCTCTTTCCCAATTATGGATGCGGGAGAATGGGCCATTGCAAATGCGTCCTTGCTTGAAACAGAATCGCTTTTGGTGCATGGAACAGGTGACCTTATCATAGACTATCGCGCCACTAAGGAATTTCATCAAAACGCAAAAACCACTACTTTGAAATTATTTGAGGGTGGGTATCACGAACTACATCATGATAGCTGTAGCATAGAAGTGCTGTCGTATATAGAGAATTGGTTGCGGCAACAACTTTAAGTATTTTTGCAAGGTGCTAGCAGATTTCAAAGAACATATCGAACAACATTTTCCAGAATTAACCAAAAAGCGATTTCTATTGGCCTGCAGCGGTGGTATTGATAGCATGGTTTTGACACATTTGTGTAATCAGAGCGGAATGGACTTTGCTTTGGCCCATTGCAATTTTAAATTAAGGGGTAATGAGAGTGATAAAGATGAACATTTTGTTAGAGCATGCGCAAAAAAAATGGACAAGCCCTTTTTTATTCAAAACTTTGATACGCTTACCTATGTAGAAACCCATAAAGTCTCGGTACAAATGGCCGCTCGCGAATTGCGATACCAATGGTTTGAGGAGGTAATGAAAGAAAATGGCATTTCTATCTTGGTAACTGCGCACCATGCAGACGACAACGTGGAAACTTTTATTATTAATCTTTCAAGAGGAACTGGTATTAGGGGATTGACAGGGATTCCTTCGCGTACTAGGAGTATCTTAAGGCCGCTTTTAGTTTTCCCCAGAGAGCGGATTTCCGCCTTTGCAGAATTTAAAAATATAGAATGGCGTGAGGAAGAGACCAATAAGGAAACGAAATACCTACGAAATAAGATTAGGCATCAAATTGTACCCTTATTAAAGGAATTGCATCCCACTTTTTTGGATAATTTTAAGGCTACATTGGGTCATTTAAAGCAAATTGAGGCTCTTACCGATAATCATATCGATCAATTAAGGCAACGTCTTTTTAGTACCGAAGGAGGAATTACCCGTATTTCGATTGAATCCCTTTTGGCCTTGGAGCCTTTAGATGCTTATTTATATGGATTGTTCAATGCCTATGGATTTACCGAATGGCAAGATGTTCTACAGCTATTAACGGCCCTGAGTGGCAAGGAAGTTCGGTCTAAAACCCATCGCTTGATTAAGGACAGGGAAGAATTATTGTTAGTTGGTATTGCCCCTAAGGTCAGCAAAATTCATGAGATTGGTGCATCCGATACCGAAGTATTGACTCCAATACAGTTACGTATTGGGATGGTGGAAAGGATGGAAGAAAGGGATGCCAAAGTACTATATGTAGATAAAGAAACGTTAAAGTATCCACTGACCTTAAGGAAATGGCAAAAAGGCGACTATTTTTACCCAATGGGAATGCGAGGGCGCAAGAAACTCTCAAAGTATTTTAAAGATGAGAAGGTCAATGTCCTGGCCAAGGACGAACAATGGTTGCTTTGTTCAGGGGATGACATTGTCTGGGTTGTCGGAAGACGCGCAGATGAACGTTTTAAAATTAGTGACAAAACCAAGAGTATATTGAAAATAACGTTGAATTCATGAAGCAGTTAGCCTTATTCATA
>JAGLKG010000477.1 GCA_023141835.1 Maribacter sp.
ATATTCGAAGGATGGCATGTATATTCACAGTTTACGGCCGATGGAGGTTCTTTACCAAGCGAGTTTACCTTCGAAAAAGGGGGTGTTGATTATGAATTGATTGGTACCACCCAAGAAAGTGAGACCATTGTTGAATACAGCGATATTTTTGAAGTAGATGAGACGTTCTTCAAGAAGAAGGCTGTTTTTACACAGAAAATAAAACTACTCAATCCTGAAGTTCGACAAATCGATGTTCATCTGTTTTATCAGGTCTGCAAGGAAGTTTGTATACCTGTTGACAAGAGTTTCAGTTTTGTTTTGGATGGAGGGGCTGTAACGGTATCTGATAAGACCATTGATGCTCATAGCTTAGCAATGAGTTCGGCTTTAAGGCTAGACCTTAAGAATAAGGAACAACTTAAAACAGCCAAGGACGATGGGGAAGAAAAATCCAGTCTGTGGGTCATTTTTGGTTTGGGCTTTTTCGGAGGATTAATCGCTTTGTTGACGCCTTGTGTCTTTCCCATGATACCTTTGACCGTATCTTTTTTTACGAAACAATCACAAAGTAAATCCAAAGGAATTGTCAACGCATTACTTTATGGATTTTTTATAGTATTGATCTATTTCTTATTGAGTCTGCCTTTTCATCTTTTCGATTCTGTGGATTCACAAATACTGAATACCATTGCAACCAATATTTGGTTGAATCTGTTCTTTTTTGTCATTTTCGTCTTTTTTGCTTTTTCCTTTTTTGGATATTATGAATTGACTTTGCCCAGTTCATGGGCCAATACGATGGATGCTGCTTCCACGAAGGTAGGTGGGGGAATAGGCATATTCTTTATGGCTGTAACTTTGGCCATAGTATCATTCTCATGCACAGGTCCTATTTTAGGGGGATTGTTGGGGAGCACAGCGTTAGCGGAAGGAGATGTGGCCTATAACCTTTCGGCGGGTATGACAGGTTTCGGGGTGGCATTGGCGTTACCATTCGCCTTATTTGCAATGTTTCCTGCATGGTTGAATTCTTTGCCCAAGTCTGGTGGATGGATGACCACCGTAAAAGTGGTTCTCGGCTTTTTGGAATTGGCACTTGCATTCAAATTCCTTTCAAATGCAGATTTGGTAGGCAATTGGGGTATTTTTAAAAGAGAGATCTTCTTGGGTGTCTGGATACTTCTTTTTGTACTATTGACGCTTTATTTATTTGGAGTTTTCCGATTTAGACATGATGGCCCCAAACATAAAATATCCTTGGGCAGAAAGATTACTGGGCTCATAAGCTTTGCGTTTACGGCTTATCTCGCCTTAGGGCTTTCGAACATATCTACTCTTAAATTATTGAGTGGATTTCCACCACCGGATTTTTATAGTGTTTTTGAAAAAGAAAGTGATTGCCCATTGGGCATACACTGTTACAAGGATTTTGAGCAGGGTTTGGCCTATGCCAAATCTGTGAACAAACCGATTTTATTGGATTTCACGGGTTGGGCCTGTGTCAATTGCCGCAAAATGGAGGAGAATGTCTGGAGCGAACCCGATATTTATCCGTTGCTCAAAGAAGATTATGTATTGATATCACTGTATATAGATGACCGGAAGGAACTTCCTTCAGAAGAACAATTTGATTACAAATACGATTCAGGTCGCGTAAAAACAATAACAACGGTAGGGGAGAAGTGGGGTACGTTCCAAACCATAAATTTTAATTCGGCCTCCCAGCCCTATTATGTGCTTTTGTCTCCAGATCTAGAATTGCTTAATAGCGCCATACAGAATGCTGATAGTAATGTTTATAGGGAGTGGCTGTTAAAAGGTTTGGAAAAAAGCAAGGAGCTTTCCATGAAATAATCCATAGCAGAAGGAGAATAAAAAACAATAGAGCTGCTTTCGAGCTGCTTTTTTTATCACGTAAATAAGCTATCTTTAAAACAGAAATTTGGCTTATGGATCGCATTAAAAAAGCACTTTGGATTGTTCTTGCACTACTGGGTATTTTGATTATTGGCATTATAATCTTTATAAATACCTTAAAACCCACTTATGATGGGGAAAAGCAACTTCCAAATCTATCAGCTGAGACCAATGTTTATTATGACACTTATGGTATACCCCATATTTATGCCCAAAATGAAATAGATGCCTTTCGTACTTTGGGTTATGTACATGCCCAAGATCGGCTTTGGCAAATGGAGGTGCTTCGCAGAATAGCCACTGGAAGGTTATCTGAGGTTTTTGGGAGCACAATGTTAAAGACCGATATGTTCTTTCTTTCCTTGGGCATTGATGATGCGACTACCAGGACTGTGTCCCAATTGAACGCAGATAGCCCTACCGTAAAGCTTTCCCAAGCATATTTAGACGGAATCAACCAATTTGTTGCTGAAGGTCCCACTCCTGTAGAATATTATCTAACGGATTTAGAAAAGAAGCCTTTTGTCCTTGAGGATATATATAATACACTGGGATATATGGCCTTTAGTTTTGCCATGGCCCATAAGACGGACCCATTGCTTTCGAATATCAAAGACAAACTGGGCGTTGATTATTTAAAGGACCTGGAGATAAACGTAGACCCGAATACAGCATGGATCAAGAACCATAAAGAGCAGCGGTCCGATTCCATTCAAAATAGTATTTCCGCCATGGTTTCCAAAGCCTTAGGAGAAATATCATTACCCTTATTTGAAGGGAGCAACAGCTGGGTCATAGCCCCGGAAAAAACCAAAAACGGTAAAGTCATTTTTGCAAACGACCCACATATAGGATTTTCCCAACCATCCGTTTGGTACGAAGCGCATATCAGTACACCCACATACGAAAAGTACGGCTATCATTTGGGCGGGGTTCCTTTTCCGTTATTAGGGCATGATCGTAAGTTGGCCTACGGGATGACCATGTTCGAAAATGATGATATCGATTTTTTTTATGAAGAAGCACATCCAACGGATACCAAAAAATATAAATCCAAAAAGGGTTGGCTCAACTATAAGGCCATTTCCAAGATCATCAAAGTTAAAGATTCCACCGATGTGGATTTTACATTTAACAAGACAGAGCGTGGTCCCGTGATGAATGGAATTTCGGAGGCTATTACCAGGGAAAGTCCAATTTCAATGTGGTGGATCTATACGCAAGGAGAAAATAAGGTCATAGATGCTCTTTATGGTATTTCCCATGCCCATAATATTGATGAATTCAAAAGCGAACTACCTAAGATCCATGCCCCTGGACTCAATATTATGTATGGTGATGCCGAGGGTAACGTAGCTTGGTGGGCAACGGCAAAACTGTATACAAATGAAAACGGAAATTCCACCAAATTAGTAATGAATGACAGTTCAGATTTGAACGACCAGAATCGGTTCTTGGATTTTTCAGAAAACCCGCAGGCGATTAATCCGCCCTGGAACTATGTCTATTCCGCAAATAACCAACCAGATTCAATTGCTGGTGTGTTGTACCCAGGATACTACTTGCCGGAGAACCGGGCAAAACGCATTGTACATCTGTTGGAACCTAAAAATGATTGGTCCAGGGAATCTGTAAGCGAAATGATTACTGATGTCACCTCGTCGGTTAATCCAACCATAGTCACAGAATTAAGTAAATTAATTGACATAGAAGAGCTTACAGATAGTCGTTTGGACGCGTTGGATAAATTAAAAGTCTGGCAAGGTGAATATAATTTGGACAATGTGGAGCCTGCTCTTTATCACAGATGGGTATATTACTTTCTTAAAAACACCTTTGCTGACGAATTGGGTAAAGATATGTTCGAACAATTACTATCTACCCATTTTCACAAAAGAATGATAGCACCAATCGCCTCAAAAACCGAATCGGTGTGGTGGGATAACACCAATACCAAAGATGTTGTGGAAACCAAAGCTCACATTGTAAATGCTTCTTTTATTGAAGCATTGCAATCCTTGGAAAGGGATTTTGGTACAGATATGGCCGATTGGTCCTGGGATAAGGTACATACCCTGGAACATCCACACCCTATTGGGCAAGTTGAGGCCTTACGCTCGTTCTTTAATGTTGGTCCATATCCGAT
>JAGLKG010000478.1 GCA_023141835.1 Maribacter sp.
TTCCAACTCTCCCCCATAAAAATTAAAATAAGGCGTGCCTTGGAAAATATCGCCAGCATCCAATAACAGGGTATTGGGATTTTCTCTTCTAATTTTCTCAACCAAAGAGGCTCTTCGGGCCAAGCCACCTAAATTGGGAAAACTCGAATGACTTTTGGGGAAAGCATCAATATGGCTATGAACATCGTTAGTGTGTAATATGGTTATATGTTTATTGGTTTTACCAAGGCAGGAACTTAAGGATATTCCACCTATGCTTATAAGAGCAGTAGTTGCGCTCGTTTTTGCTATGAATTTCCTTCTATCCATATTACTTTTCAATGTAAAATCGGTCATCTATTACCGAGGTCAAAGTGTCTACCTTTTTGAAGTAATCGATCATTGCATTACGAATCAGATAGTCCGTATCGGTTATGTCAGTATTGTTTTTGAAAAACCCCATCTGATCCCCACCGGAAACCAAATAATCCGATGTTGCTACATAGTATTTTCTATTCACATCAATAGGCATATTGTTGACTTTGGCAAACTTTAGTTTTTTGTATTTATCCAAGACAATTTGCAGTCCTGAAATCGGGTGTGCTCTTCCCGAATTCACCAAAAATGATACTATCTCAATGACATCGGTACCATTTAGCTCGGCAACGACAATGGCATTCTCAAAGGGCATAACCTCAAAAGCATGTCTGGCACTCACAGGGCCTGCAGACAGTATTGCGCGAATGCCTCCATGGTTCAATAAAACAAAATCAATATCCCTGCCCGTTCTCAATTTGTAAATGGGATTGGCTTCCAAAAGCACGATATCGGCCATTAAATTACCAGCAGAAGTATTATAGATGCCATCCGTCTTGGTTATTTTATTTGGCGTATAGGCTAAGGTACTGTCTAAAATCGCTTTGATTCTATTTCTATACGGTGAAATGAAGCTTTCTATAGCCTCGTTCTTGGCATGAGTACTATCAATGCTTATTTGTCCCCCTTCGATTTTTGTTAGGGCATTGAAATCCTGTTTGCAGGATACAGTCACACATAGAGTTGCAAATATAACAAAATGTTGTATTTTTAAATGCATTATAGTTTTTACCTTAGCACCTTAAAGATGAGTGTTAATTATTTACATTTGTGTAAATGTAAAAATACATGTTTTTAAAAGGAATTAAGGATAAATTCAAGCACAAATCTGGCGTTAAATTTTTAAAAAAGGAACTATCCAAAGTTCCTGCTGTAGTTGAAAGGAGTACTGGAATAAGCTCAATAGGATGTATTGTTGATCTTGATAGTTTTGAGAAGTCCGATCTTTTTTTTGAATTTGTCGATGAGTATAATTTAAGACCCAATGCGGTTAAAATAATTGGGTATAAAAGTTATTACGATAAAAACTCGCCGTACTCCACTCCAGTGTTTTCGGATAAGGATTTGGGTTGGAAAGGGGAAATTGAAAATAGTTATGCCCTAGAATTTTTAAGCAGGGATTACGATCTTTTGATTAATTATTATGACAAGGAAAACTTGTTGCTGCATTTGATGACAGTAAGGACAAAGGCTCGGGTAAAAGTTGGGTTTAAGGAGGTGGATCAAAATTTGAACGACTTGATTCTGGGTCTGCCTTTAAAGGATTTTAAAACTTTTAAACTAGAACTCAAGAAATATTTAAGAGTTCTAAACGAAATTGAATAATGAATAAATTTGTAGGTACTGGGGTTGCCTTGGTCACCCCATTCAAAAAAGATATTTCCGTAGATACAATGGCTTTGACAAGCGTTGTTAACCACTGCATAGATGGTGGAGTTGATTATTTGGTCGTTCTGGGTACTACGGCAGAGGCTGCGACGCTTTCCGATATTGAAAAGCAACTGGTTATCTCTACTGTAGTAAGTGCCAATGCAGGTCGGTTGCCGCTTGTTTTAGGCATTGGTGGGAACAATACAATGGCCATTGTCGAAACCATTAAAAATCAGAATTTAGAGGATTTCGATGCTATTCTTTCCGTTTCTCCATATTACAACAAACCAAGTCAGGAAGGTATTTACCAGCATTTTAAGACCATAGCTGAAAGCTCTCCATTGCCCATAATAATTTATAATGTACCGGGTCGTACAGCAAGTAATGTTTTGCCTGAAACAGTAATACGTCTTGCCCTTAACTCAGAAAATATTGTTGGAATCAAGGAAGCTTCGGGCGATTTGGTTCAAGTCATGCA
>JAGLKG010000479.1 GCA_023141835.1 Maribacter sp.
AGATATAAAAGCCCGGAGAGGTTTATAATTCCAAATAAATGTCTTTGTGTATTCAAAATATCCCTTTAACTTAGGAAATAACTTTTAACCTCAAAGCGTTTGAAATTTTCCATTGCCTCATTGTACTACATTTTAGGGCCAGTCTTACTAATGCATTTAAGTTGTGACCGTATCCCTGAAAAGAATAAAAAGGATTTTCGTGATAGCTACAGAACTTGGGAAGTATATGGTGGTGATTTAAAGGGAACCCACTACTCAGAACTGGATCAAATAAATAGGAACAATGTAGCTCAGTTGGGAGTGGCCTGGCAATACCACACAGGGGATATGAAAACTAGTCCGGCAACCACAATTCAATGCAATCCCATAATTGTGAAAGGGGTCATGTATATAACTACCCCTGGTCTAAAAGCGGTGGCCCTTGATGCCGAAACAGGTGAAGAACTTTGGGTCTATAATCCTTGGGAAGGAAAATTAGGTTCCGGGGTGAGCAGAGGTCTTACCTATTGGAGCGATGGCGTTGATCAACGGTTGTTTTATGGGGTGGGTAATTATTTACACGCCCTCGATGCCAAAACGGGTACCCTTTCAGATGGATTTGGTATCGATGGGAAACTTGATCTGCGAACAGGTTTGGACCGTCAAACCTTGGAGTATGTCTCGTCGAAAACACCTGGTATTATCTATAAAGACCTTTTAATAATAGGATCTGCTGTGGGAGAAGGGCCCAGCCCGGGAGCACCAGGACATATTAGAGCTTATGATGTGCGCACGGGTCAGCGAAAGTGGATATTTCATACCATTCCCCAACTAGGCGAATATGGTTATGAGACGTGGTCTTCCGATTCATGGAAAACCAATGGAGGAGCCAATAGTTGGGGTAATTTCACCTTGGATTCTGAACGTGGTCTGGTTTTTTTCGGTACTGGATCTCCCTCATACGACCATTGGGGAGGCAATAGGATCGGGGATAATCTGTTTGGGAACTGTATTATGGCCCTCAATGCCGAGACTGGGGAGCGCGTATGGCACTATCAAGTGGTGCATCATGACTTATGGGATTATGACATTCCCTGTGCACCCGCCTTAGTAACTTTGACCAAGGATGGTCAAGAAATTGACGCCGTCGCACAGCCAACAAAAATGGGGCATCTTTTCGTTTTGGACCGTGATACGGGAGAGCCTATTTTTCCTGTTGAAGAAAAGAGTGTTCCCCAATCGGAGATTCCAGGAGAAGTAAGTTCCCCAACCCAACCTTTTCCCATTCCCTCTCTAGTTTATGCCGACCAAGGTTTTAATGCGGATGATATAACAGATTTGAACACTCATGCCAGGGACTATGTCAAGGAAACTGTGAAAAATATGGAAATGGGAGGGGTTTTTACGCCGCCCGGCACAAAACCATTGGTCATACTCCCACAATTTAATGGAGGCTCGGAGTGGCCGGGAGCAGCATTTGACCCACAGACCAATACCCTAATAGTAAACGCAAGCAATGAAGCGGAGTGGATTTCCATGAAAAAATCCAGGGTAACCAAAGAAACATCCCTGGGCGAATTGGGAAAACAAATTTTTCAGTCCACATGCACACATTGCCATTCAATGGCCGATAAGAACCTCGGAATTGCTTCTGCCGTACCCAATTTAGAAGGTTTAAAAAATCGAATGTCGAAGGACCAGATGCAATCATTGCTTATTGAGGGCAGAGGTCAAATGCCCTCCTTCAAATCACTCACTGAATCAGAAAGAAAGGCTCTTGTGGCTTATATTTTTGGGGAAGGTGAAGAAGAGAAAGTAGTCACGGACGATTTGAAAAATACCTGGAGAGACCAAATTCCATATGTAAGTACGGGGCACTGGGATTTTAGAGACCCTGAGGGTTTTCCTGTGAATAAGAGACCCTGGGGTACCCTCAACGCTATCGACTTAAATAAAGGGGAGATAAAATGGCAGGTTCCTTTGGGGACTTATCCAGCGCTCGAGGCCAAAGGGATACCTCCAACAGGCACCTTTAATATTGGAGGTCCGGTGGTTACTGCAGGGGGCTTGATATTTATTGGTGCTACCAGAGATGAACGTATGCATGCCTATGACAAGGATACTGGTGAATTGTTATGGGAATTTCAAATGGACACGGGCGGGTATGCCACTCCATCGACCTATGAAATAAATGGACGACAGTATATTGTAATTGCAGCAGGTGGGGGTGGTAAGCCTGGTACAAAACCCGGTGACAGCTATTATTGTTTTGCCTTGCCGCAATAGATATGTGGTATTGCAATGTTTGTACACTGTGAAACATACATAAAATAGGGAACTAAAAGCAACCCCAATCATCTATCCTTTGATGGATCCAAATATAATGGCCTCAGGGTAAGCCAAAGGTTTTTTTTGAGTATATAGTTTAACAAAAAAGAGCCAACACTTGTATATACAAGTTGTTTGGGCTATATTGGTTTACTTGGATTTTAGGCCAACACATCAATTAATCAAAAATCATATACTACGCCGACATATTGGCACAATAAGAGCATACAATGAGCAAAATTCCCATTAGAACCACCGTAATAGGCAGCTATCCGTTTCCGGGCTGGCTTGAATTCGTATCACAGAATCTTGATAAATTCGGGGCAGCTGATATCGAAGAGGCTATTGAAGATGCCGTTATCGCGGCTATTCATGACCAGACCACTGCGGGTCTGGATGTCATAACGGATGGTGAACAAACACGACTCGACTTTAACCTGTCATTTTACGGATTTATCAATGGTATCGAAAACAACACCTCCGATACCCGAAAATTTGGGCCTGCTGCGCATGACCAGCGTGGTAAAAACAATATTATCGGAGATTTAACGGCCCCTAACGGCCTGGGAGCTGTAAAGGAGTTTGAGCGACTAAAAAAATTAGCGCCAAAAGGCCCAACGCTGAAAGCCAGTATCCCTGGACCATATACTTTATCAGGAAGATTAATTCCTAATGCAACCTATAAGGATCGTTATGAAATTACGGAGGCCCTGCTGCCTATCATCCGTGATGAACTGGAAGCTTTGGTGGCCGCAGGCTGTACCGAAATTACAGTCGACGAGCCTTCAATGAGCTGTTATGCCTATAAGGCAGATACGAAACGTTTTGTGGATATCTTCAATCGAACGGTCAAAACCATCCAGGGCAAATGCAACTTAAGTACCCATTTGTGTTTTGGAAATTTTAAAGGACGCCCCGTTGGTTATAGAAGTATCAAACCAATGTTACCGGACTTTTTGGATATGGATGTGGATGAAATCCATATTGAAATGGCGAATCGTGAATTTTCCGAAATCGAATTGCTGGCACCATTCGCTGAAAAAATGAATGTGGCCGTTGGTATTGTTGATGTCAAAAATTATTATATCGAAACTGTGGACGACGTTGTGGAACGGATCAACAGATGCTTGAAATATGTGCCTGCCGAAAAACTATCCGTGGCACCCGATTGTGGGCTTAGTCAGACCGCACGCTGGGCCTCTCGACAGAAGCTTGTTAATATGGTGGCCGGAGCCAAAAAAGTTAGGGAATCCTTATGAGTCCATTGATTCCTGCCCTAAAAAAAAGCGAAGCACTTATCGCGGAAATGGATGCCTTTCTAAGTGAAAAAGAAGGCTTTCGGTTATGGTGGTTGGGACAGAGTGGCTATCTACTGCAATGGAATGGAAAACGGGTCTTGATTGATCCCTACCTTTCTGATTCGTTGACCAAAAAATATGCGGAGACCGAAAAACCCCATACCCGAATGAGCGAACTGGTGTTGCAACCTGAATTGTTGAGAAATGTTTCCGCAGTATCCTCAAGCCATAACCATACCGATCATTTGGATGCGGAGACCTTGATGCCCATTATAAAAAACAATTCCAGCATCAAATTCATTATTCCAGAGGCAAATCGGGCTTTTGTTGCGAATAGGGTACAATGCGCCCTTGATTTCCCCATCGGTATGAACGATGGTCTTTCGGTCACTGTTAACGAGTTTACCTTTATCGGAATCCCAGCGAAACACAATGAACTGGCCAGGGATGAAAATGGGAATTGTAAGTTTATGGGGTTTGTCATCAAATTTGGTGAATATTCCATCTACCACAGTGGGGACACCCTTTGGTTTGAGGGTATGGTGGAATTGCTAAAACCGTATCAGGTAGATGTCGCCATCCTTCCCATAAATGGTAACGATCCATCCAGGAAAGTGGCGGGTAATCTCAATAGTAAAGAAAGTGTGGAATTGGGCAAGGCCATAGGAGCCGACTATGTGATTCCGTGCCATTATGATATGTTTACCTTTAACACGGCCGATGTCAATGATTTTGTTACGGAAGCAGAGCAGAGGGGACAGGGTTACAAGGTACTTAAAGGTGGAGAGCAGTTCTCTATTAAGTAAAAAACACAGGCAATGAATGGAAAAATAACCAGAAGACAAGCACTGAAATCCTCAGTTGGGCTATTGGGCCTAAGTTATTTGGGTGTGTATGGAACTTTTGCAAAAGATAAGTCCCAGCGATTTAAAATTGGAGCCTGCGATTGGTCTATCAACGAAATGGCACGTGTAAAGGCCATAGAAGTTGGTAAAAAAATAGGGCTGGATGGTGTTCAGATCAGTTTAGGTACCTTGGATAACGACATGCATCTTAGACAAGGAAAAATACAACAGCAATACAATGATGCCTTTGATAGGTATGGGATGACCATAGGTGGAATCGCAATCGGGGAAATGAACAATATTCCCTATAAATCAGATCCACGTGCCGAGCAATGGGTTTCGGACAGTATCGATGTGGCCAAGGCCATGGGTTGCAAGGTGGTACTATTGGCCTTCTTCTCTAATGGGGATTTAAAGAACGACGCCGTGGGGACCAAGGAAACCATACGAAGACTTAAAAAGGTAATGTCCAAAGCAGAAGATAATGGGATAATCTTGGGCATTGAATCCTGGTTAAATGCCGAAGAACATATGGAAATCATCGATGAGGTAAATTCACCAAACCTAAAGGTGTATTACGATGTTGCCAACTCCAATAAAATGGGGTATGATATCTATGATGAAATCCGAAGCTTAGGAAAAGAAAACATTTGCGAATTCCATGCGAAGGAGAATGGTTACCTTCTAGGTCAAGGCAAAGTCGATTTTCAAAAAGTGC
The DNA here is from genome assembly GCA_023141835.1 of Maribacter sp. Taxonomy (GTDB): domain Bacteria; phylum Bacteroidota; class Bacteroidia; order Flavobacteriales; family Flavobacteriaceae; genus Maribacter_A. Next base: position 5,169 of record JAGLKG010000479.1, read on the forward strand.
GTAAGGCCATGGATGATATCCAATACGAAGGGTGGGTGCAAATTGAAGGTGCCGTTCCCAAAAATGCTGATATGTTCGAAAGTTATGTTTTGAACAATAAGTACATTCGTTCAGTACTGTCCGAATAGTTTCTCTTCAAGTTTGAGGTATTCTTGTAATAGAAGTCAACCATGAATCTTGGCTCTTAAAATTATTACTTAAAAAACGTGAGTTCGATATAAGTTAATCGATTTCAAGCACCGTTTTGTCAATAAAATAGGCTTCTGTCACCTTGAGCGCAGTCGAAAGATCTTTAAATTACAACACTTTAATAGGTTTCGACTGCGCTCAACCTGACAACAAATCTATAACTAACTAATATTCAATATAAAACATCATTTGCTAAGTTGAACTCACGTTAAAAAATATCTTTATTCAATTTGATTCTTCTCTAACCATTTTTTACGTCGAATATCGGGA